>CAZDXU010000092.1:0-5957 GCA_964509585.1 uncultured Actinomycetota bacterium
AAGGTCACGGGACAGTCGCCTGCAGGCGGAGAATATGCCGGCAGCGGTACTCAAATAATATTGACCATTGAGGATAAGGAAGCTTCAGAAGGGCCTGACCAGGATTGATCTCCCCCTGGCGGCATTAGTCATGATATTATCTATTCCACACCCCGAAAAAGATGTCCCCTGGAATAATCCCTGAAAAGGTATTCGTCCCTGAGGCTGTCTGCATATCTTTTGTATTCATCAATCCGGTCCAGGGCCAGTAATGAGACTGCCTTCCTGTAGCTTTTTACCAGCCTGGTAGTATCCGGGATATCTGTAAATATGCTATCGATCACCAGGTCATTAATGCCTGCTTCCAGCACCGTGTCCAGATCGAAGATAGTACAGGTCTTCCTTGAATTAAAGATATTTGTATTTCCCCTTCCGTCATCCCTTAGTCCAAATTTGTACTTTTTCCTGTCCATCAAAAATACCGAGCTCCCGCCGGTATCGCCTTTCCGGTTATATTTTATCCTGTGCCTGGCAGTTACCACCCGGAAAAAGCCATGGGAAAAAAAAGAAAATACAGGGTCATTTTTAAACTTTTGCCGCAGAGAGCTGATCATATCTCTTATCTCATAATTGTCTATTTCCGGGGAAAATTCCCAGCCCTTTATGCCGGAAAGGAAATTATAATAGAATAAAGCCGAAAACGTATTGGAGATATTGAGGAAACTGCCCAGAATGATATAACTGTCTTTTCTGGCTATCTTCCTGGATGCTCCCACAGCTTCCAGCAGCCCCGCATTGGATACCCGCACCATGGTATTTTCCAGACCCAGGAATCCTTCCAGGCTTTCCGTTATTTTTTCCATATCATGGTCATAGATTATTTCGGGGGTATCAAGTATTATTTTTCCTGCCGGGGGCCTGCATTCTTTGAGTATGCCGCATATATCATGCTGCCGGCTCCGGTTAAAAAGATTTTCCAGATCTGAGACCATTATATTGTCTGCTCCCGTATTTACGGCATCTTCCATTTTATCTATATCATATATGCGCAGGGTAATGGCTGCAGTTTTAAGCCCGCCTGCATTCTTTTTGCTGCCAGCGGTGTTTGACAGGTTTTCTTCCAGATATTCTTTGAGTCTTTCGCCTGCATGGATACCCTTTATCATGTCCTTTTTTACTGCTTTTTGGGGCATTTCATACCTGTATAGGACTCCGGCTTCCTGGTCCAGCTTTATATCAAAATATTTAAAGACCCTGTCTTTGGGAGAATAAGACTCATGGTCTTCTATTTCAATCACATGCTCATGCCTTTTCCCGGCTGACCGGTCCTGGATTTTTTCTACCTTCAGCCTCTTATTGCCCTTTTTGGTCCATATTTCCAGTATATCACCAATCCTTATGGGCATATCTCCCCATATGAGTATGGCCGGCTTTTTATTCCTTTCTGCCGGATATACTTTTTTTATCCTTCCGGCGGGGTTTCCGATGCTTCCTGATCTTTCAGGATCGACTATATCGTCCAGTTTGCCCTCGTAATAGCCCTTGCCCAGTCCCCGGGAGAATATCTGACTTATCTTAAGAAGATCGTTTACGTCTACCCTGTAATTTTCCGGCTGGCTGTAATAAAGGTCTATATATTTCCTGTATATCTTTGTCACTATAGCTACATATTCAGGAGTTTTCATCCTTCCCTCTATTTTTAAGGCACCAACTCCGGCTCCGATTATCCCAGGCAGGATCTCCAGTGTGCATATATCATTCTTGCTCAGCAGGAAAGAAGGTCTTCCGGAGATGTTTTTTAAACCTGTGCCGTCATATGACACCAGTTCATATTGCATCCTGCAGGGCTGAGTGCACCTTCCCCTGTTTCCGCTTCTACCGCCGGTAAAAGAACTAAAATAGCATATCCCCGAGAAGCCATAGCACTGGGACCCATGGCCGAATACTTCCAGCTTTATGTCTTTTTGCGGCGAAAGCGCCCTTATCTCATGCAGGGTCATCTCCCTGGCCAGTACCGCCCGGGCAAGGCCTGCGGCTGCGGCAAAGTCAAGGGACCTGGTATTATGGATGTTCATCTGGGTGCTGGCATGCAACGGTACTCCCGGGTATAGGTCGGCAATTATTTTCAACAGGCCCATATCCTGGATAATGATGCCGTCCCTGCAAAGGCTGAGGTAATTATTAAGGAAGCTTAACAGTCCCGGGATCTCTTCATCCTTAAGCATCGTGTTCAGGGTAAGATATATTTTCCTGCCGCTGGCATGCGACTTTTCTGCTGCCGACCTCAGCTGGTCAAAGCTGAAATTGCCGGCATAAGCCCGGGCGCCGTATTTCCTGTATCCAAGATATACTGCATCCGCGCCGGCATTTATGGCAGCTGTCAGCTGTTCCGGCCCCCCTGCAGGACTTACCAGCTCAATTTTTGCCAGACTGCTGTCCATCTATAACCGCACCTGGCCAGTCTGTCTCTTATGCCTGTAAAAGCCAGGCCCGTATCCCGTGCTTATACCCATGTTTTCCAGCCTGTCACAGTAAATGTTCAGGCCGATAGAATCACTGGCCATATGTCCGGTCATTACCGCATTTATCCCGTTATTCTTTATCGAACTGATATTATCCTGGCTGTAATGCATAGCTATAAGTGTATTGATCCCAGCTTTCTTAAGCAGCGGGAATATGGAAGAGTCGGGGTCCATGCCTCCGGTCATATCCACCATGATCTTTCCCGGGGCAGCTTTACTGTCACCTATAATATAGGGCCCGTCCCCGTTTGATGAGGCTGACCTGCATTCAGGCAGGTTGCTGACATATTCCATGATATCTCCTGTGGTTAAAAAGTCACTTTTATCTGCAATATCTTCAAAAAAAGCCTGTACTATATTATCCACAGGCGTATGGAGACACATTAACGGTATATCCAGAAAACCGGCCGCATTGCCTGTCTTCAGGTGGTTTCCAGCCCTGATGCCTGCCATCTCCTCCCTTATCATCTTCTTATATATCCTATCCGCTTTTTTGGGATCCGCCCCATGCCTTACCCAGTTATATTTCTGGATCGCCGCCACGCCTGCCAGCCTGTAAGACCCCTCACCTGCAGGATGGTGCGTGATGATGCCGTCGATTTTCTTTCCCTGCTTATTCAATTCATTTACTACCAGTATCTCGGGTACACCTGCATCTACCGCTATATAGACATCATCTATTTGCCTTGCCGTATCACCATGGATTATCGCACTGTCAGGATAACCGGAACAGTAAGATCCAGGGGCGTCGATATTCCTGATATCGCATTCATGCCCCATGCTGATGCCTGCGTCAAATATCTTTTTCCATTCCATCTTTCTGACCCCTATTTTTTTTGTTATCATATTGCAGGGTCTCTATTATGCTATCCAGGTGTGCAGTCCTGCTTCGGAATGATCCAATATCCTTCTCATAAGAGTTTAAAAGGTCCTTTATCTTTTCCAGTCTGGCAGCAATATGTTTTTTGGATGTCCCGCAATCGACATCCCTGGCTTCAATACAGGCCTCGATCCGGAGTTTATTGTATATATCATCACTGAAAAGGGGTGAATATTTTTTCAGTTCCTGCAGCGAAAGGTCCCCGATATTTTTACTGTTTTCTATGCAGTGCCTTACAATTTTCCCGGTTATATTATGTGAATTCCTGAAACTTTCACCCTTTTTAACCAGGTAATCAGCCATATCTGTGGCTTCCGGAAAACCGCTTTCCAGTTTTTTCCTTATGTTCTCCTTATTGAAGCTGATCTTTCCCAGTATGCCGGCAAACATGGAGATACTTCCTGCGGTCTCACCTACAGCATCGAATAATATCTTCTTATCTTCCTGGAGATCCCGGTTATATGTAGAAGGCAGGGCTTTTAGCAGTATCATAAGCTGCACCAGGTTTCCTATCACAATAGAGCTCTTGCCCCTTATTAGCTCCAGGATATCGGGATTCTTTTTCTGGGGCATTATGCTGCTCCCGGTGCAGTATGATTCCTCTATGTCTATATAGGAGAACTCATCTGAATTGTATATTATAAGGTCCTCGCAGAACCGGGAAAGGTGGAGCATTATCATACTGCAGGTGTAGACCAGGTCTATTATAAAATCCCGGCTGCCCACGATATCCATACTATTGTCAGCTGTTTTTTTGAACTTCAGCAGTCCGGCCAGAAGCTCCCTGTCTATACTGTAACCGCTGCCGGCACATGCAGCTGCTCCCAGGGGCATCTCATCGCAGCTTTCAAAATCATATTTCAGACCGCAGAAGTCCCGGGAGAATTTCTCAAAAAAAGAAAGGAGGTAATGGGCCAGTGATACCGGCTGGGCTTTCTGCAGGTGGGTATAGGCAGGAAAGACTGTATCTATCTCTTCTTCTGCTCCTGCTGCCAGTCTTTCCAGAAGCTGGAATACCTTTTCCAGAAGGACCACTATTATATCCTTGCAAAAAAGCTTCTCATCCAGCACCACCTGGTCATTCCTGCTTCTTCCGGTATGGATCTTGAGGGCTGGTTCCCCTATCAGGCGGTATAGTTCATTTTCAACCAGGCTGTGTATATCCTCATAATCCCGGGCTGCTATATTCTCATTCTCCAGTCCCTGTTTTACCTGTACCAGGCCGGTTATTATCTTTTTCAGTTCTTCCATATCGAGTATCCCCATCTTTTCCAGGCCGATCACATATGCTGCTGTACCGGTTATATCATGGAGATAAAGGCTCCTGTCTATACCTATGGAATGAGTAAAATCCTCCACCCGGCTGTCAGTAGCCTTATCGATCCTTCCTTCCCAGATCTTATTCATCGATCCTTCCTTTTCTTCCCAGTATTTCATATGGATATCCATACAGCCTGATAAAGCTTTCAGAATGGCCGGGATCAAATTTATCCCTTCGGTCATAAGTTGCCAGGTCCTCAATATACAGTGAATAACCTGATTTTCTTCCCACTATACTGAACCCCTTATGCTCAAACTTTACCCTTATGGTCCCGGAAACATATTCCTGGCTCCGGTCGACAAATGCCATCAGGCTTTCCTTCAGCGGCGTAAACCACAGTCCATAATAGACAAGTTCAGCCATCTTTTCCTCTATAAGGTACTTGTAATGAGTCAGCTCCCGGTCAAGCACCAGGGCTTCCAGCTGCCGGTGGGCCCCTATCAGGACTTCGGCTGCGGGAGATTCATATATCTCCCTGGATTTAATGCCTACCAGGCGGTTCTCTACCATATCTATCCTGCCTATCCCGAAAGCTCCTGCATCCTTATTTATGCTTTTGATTATATCAAGCCCCTTCATCTTTTTGCCGTCGATCCCTACGGGTATCCCCTGTTCGAAATCTATCTCCATATACTGGCTTTCCCCGGGTTCCCTGGTTATTTCAGTCCATTTATATATTTCCTCAGGAGGTTCATTCCAGGGATCCTCCAGCACGCCGCATTCGATACTCCTGCCCCAGGAATTCTCATCTATGCTGTAGGGGCTCTTTTTTGTGACTGTTATTTTTATATTATTCTTATTTGCATATTCTATGGCATCTTCCCTTGATAGGTTCCACTCCCTCTGGGGGGCTATTATTTTAAGGTCCGGTTCCAGGCTCCTGATGCCCACATCAAACCTCACCTGGTCATTGCCTTTCCCGGTGCATCCATGGGCCACGGCTTTTGCCTTCTTTTCCCTTGCCAGCTCTACCAGTTTCTTGACTATAAGCGGTCTTGCCAGGGCTGTTGCCAGGGGATAATACTTCTCATACTTTATATTTGCCTTTATGGAAGGATAAATAAAATCATAGATAAACTCATCTTTTCCATCCATTATGACTGCTTCACAGGCACCGGTATCAAGCGCCCTCTGGTAGGCTTCCTCAAGATCATCAGGCTGGCCGCAGTCTATAAGGGCTGCAACCACATCCATTCCGTAATTTTCCTTTATCCAGTTTATGGATATTGACGTATCCAGTCCTCCTGAATATGCC
>CAZDXU010000093.1:0-11604 GCA_964509585.1 uncultured Actinomycetota bacterium
TCCGGCATAGTTTTTGGAAGTAAGCCTGACATTGGCAGCCTTTACCATGGCATCTGCAGCCTCCAGGGCCGCCACATAACCCCTGGTCTCTATAAGTCCTAATGCTTCACCGTTCATCTGCATTTTCCTCCTGGTATTATCAGTTTATTTCTTATTTGACAAAATTCATGGCTCCGGATACATACATAACCCTCTGTTTGGTATAGGACCTGGGAGTAGTGTTTCCTTCACCTGTAGCCCCGGCTATGGTCCAGGCGGTCCCGCCCTTTTCATTGCTGGCAGCCATGGCCTGGCTCCTGGCATTGACTATGAAGTTGGTAGTACCGATGACCTGGCCAAACCTGGTTATCCTGTCTATATCCTTGGAATGTATCATAGCTGTATGTCCAAAACCGTGCTCGCACCTTACTGCTGCGGCCATAGCTTCCTCAAAGCTGTCCACCAGGAATATGGGAAGTACCGGCATGAGCTGTTCATGCTGGATTATGGGATTATCCTCGGAATCAGCCACGAAAACCGCCAGCCTGACAGACGGGCTGCAGTCTATGCCTGCGTCTTTAAGGATCTTTACCGCATCCTTTCCCATATAATCCTTGTTGATCTCCCCGTCTTTTATCACCAGGCCCACCACCTTTTGAGCCTGTTCCCGGGAAAGCACCATGGCATCATTGGCGGAGAATGCTGAAAGCAGTTTGTCAGACACACTCCTTATGCATATGCATACCTTCTCTTCATTGCACAGTATATTATTGTCAAAGCTGGCGCCGTTGACTATCTCTACCGCCGCTCTCCCTATATCAGCTGTCTCGTCCACGATGACCGGGGGATTGCCGGGACCTGCGCCTATGACTTTCTTCCCGGTCTTCATGGAAAGCCTTACAATACCCGGCCCGCCGGTAGCTGCTATCATATCCACCCTGCCGCTTTTAAAGGCTGTAGATACATTCTCCACTCTCGACTGGGCGGCAGCAGTTACCAGGTTTGCCGGTCCTCCCGCCTCCACTATGGCAGCATGGATGACCTTTATGGCTTCCAGGCTGCAACTGTGCGCCTGCGGGTGGGGCAAAAACACTATGCTGTTTCCTGCTGATATCATGATAATAGCATTGTTTATGATGCCGGGGGTGGGGTTGGTCATGGGGGTTATGGCTGCTATGAGCCCATAGGGAGACCTGTCTATGGTAATGGTGCTGGTCTCATCGGAGAAGGTCTTTATGTCAAGGTCTTCAGGACCGGGCGAGAAATTTACCGCTACCTGGTTCTTTACCACCTTGTCTTCATAATTTCCTAATCCTGTCTCGTCAACCGCCATCCTGGCAAACTTTTCTGCGTTTTCCAGGCATCTTTTCCTGATATTTGCTATTATCCTGTATCTTTTCTCCCTGCCTATGAATACCAGCTTTGGCTGGGCTGCTTTGGCAGCGTCAATAGCGTCGCTTATCTTTTCAAATATACCGTTAGCTGAAGAGGCGCCGGGGGCTGTCTTAAATGCAGAGGTGCCTGAAGTAGTCATAAGATTATCTACCACACCTCTTACTATCTCTTCTATCTGTTTTTCGTCTATAGCCACATTTTACCTCCTCTATTGTATGTAGCTGATCTTAATTCCTCTTTTTTGGGCTTCGTCCCTTGCCAATGGACTCAGGATGACATCTTTGGTCACTTCAATCCCCTTTGATTCATAATCATCCAGGTCTGCGGTGGTTATCACTGTCTTCTTCCCCTCTGCACCAGTATTATCCCCGTCTTCTGCGGACACAGTCCTGGGGATCTCCACTACCTGGTTCATGCTCTTAAGGATATTGCTGTCGGTTATCTCGCCTGTAAAGCTCCTGTCCGGTATCTCTGGCGGCCTGTCTTTACCGTTTGCCATCTGCAGAGATATGGGAGAGACGCATGATGCATCCACTATCTCGGCCATGGTCCCGTTTACGATATCTGCCGCATTGCCGTCATCGGTATCTACATGCATCTCCGACTTGAAATCGGGAGACACCCTGGCCTGGACATTATTAAAGGTAAGGCCCTTGGGGCCCGATATCCTTACATCCGCCAAATCATTGTCTTTTAGGCCGAAATAGGCGGCATCATCCGAAGACAGGTGCAGGTGGCGGTTGGCCCTTATGACCCCGTCCTTAAGGTATACTGCGCCTTTTGGGCCTATGATCACGGCAGAGGCGGTGCCTTCAAGCTGTCCTGAAGGCTTGACCGGCGCATCCACACCTAATGTGATGCAGTCAGTCTTTGCCAGTTCTACCTGTGTCTTATCCCTCAGGGGCCCCAGAACCCTTATATTCTGGATGGCATTGAGCCTGGGCCCCACTATGGTGACAGTCTCCTTATAGGCATAGGTGCCGGGCTGGTACAGTTCCTTTAATACCTGCATCTCATAACCCTTCCCGAAAAGTACATCAACATGCTCCCGGGAAAGGTGTAAATGCCTCACCGAAACGCCGCATACTACTTTCCTGGGCCCCTTCTGTCTGCCGGCTGCACCTGCCGCTTTTTGGGCAGTGCCGGAAACATCAGGGGCAATCCTGGACATCACATTGGCCACGATATCCCTTACTAATCTTTCGGTATCCACTTAAAATACCTTTCTCTTTTATTCTTTTGGTAAGATAGAATCCAGGTCAGAATGCGGCCTTGGGATAACATGGACCGAAATAAGTTCTCCCACTCTCTTTGCTGCTGCTGCGCCTGCATCTACTGCAGCCTTTACTGCGCCTACATCGCCTTTTACTATGACTGTTACCAGTCCGCCGCCTATTCTTTCTTCTCCCACAAGCTTGACATTTGCAGCCTTTACCATTGCGTCAGCTGCTTCTATGCTGCCTACCAGTCCCCTGGTCTCTATTAAACCGATTGCTTCTCCTGCCATTTTTTTCTCCTTTTCTCTTTTTACATTTTGCTTTATCAATAAAGACATCCAATAGCAGAAAGGATGCCCCTATTTACCTGTTCATCTCTTATTGATAATATTTTCCACTATCCTCTTGACTATCTCTACCAGCTCGCTTTTCTTAAGGGTGATAGTTTCATCATCCCCGCCGCCGTTGTTGCCGGCTATATCCGCGATATCATCAGTGCCGGTTATAAACCTGTCGCCTATCCTGCAGCCGGCATAACCATTATCATCCTTTATGTAATTGGACCGGAGGTCCATTATCTTCCTTACATTTTCCTCGCTTATATTCTTGACATTTCCCAGTATTTGCGCCAGAAGACTTATTTTAGCAAAAAGCTCCATGCTCTCCATCCTGTAATACGCCTGGTACACATCTGCACCTATGGCGAATGCCCCGTGGTTTTCCATCAGGAATGCATTATGATCCTGAAGATGTTTTCTTATATTATCGGGTATCTCATGGGTAGAGGGAGTCCCGTATTCGGTAAGGGGTATGGAGCCAAGCGATACTATTATCTCCGGTATAACGCACTGGTCCAGGGGTATGCCGGCTACGGCATAAGCGGTGGAATAGGGAGGATGGGCATGTACTGCCGAGTTTATACCCTTCTTATTCTTATATACATCCAGATGGATCTTTACCTCCGAGGAAGCTTCCAGCGCCCCCTCCAGCTTATTGCCGTCCATGTCAACCTTGACCAGCTGGTCCGTCGTCAGGTATCCCTTGCTCATGCCGGTAGGGGTGCATATGACTTCATCGGGGCTTATCTTTATGGATATATTGCCATCATTGGACGCCACCCAGCCATTGGCATGGACTCTTTTGCATACCTCTATTATATCGCTCCTGTACTGGCTTTCTGTCCTGTATGATTCCATTATTTCCCTTTAAATCCTTTTTAATATATCAGCAGCTGCAGAGAGAGCTCTTCATCCATCTCAGCACCTGCCTGTCCGGCCCCGGTATTATCCTGTATGCCAGAAGTGATCCCCTGCCTTTCAGGTACCGGACGGCATTATTTACAGCTTCATCCACTGCCGAAAGGGCTCCCGTGATTATATAGAAGCTGTTCACGCCGCATCCCCTGGCCAGCCTGTATTCTATAAACTCCACCGGGGCGCTGTCGACTGCGATATCGGAAGAGTTTACCAGGTCCGCCATCTGGGGTCCTTCTATTATGCCCAGGGCACCGCTGTCCGGGTCTGCCAGCCTGCCTCCGATGGCGCCGGTTATCTTTTCATCTATATTGCTGATAAGCGAGCTGGAAAAAAGGTGCCTTCCCCCTTCATCCCCGGCAACTTTTTCCGCACTTGCCAGGGCGCTTATACTGCCTTCCAGGATAGTCAGGTATTTTCCCGGGCACAATGTGCTTGCCTGCAGTATATTTATCCTGGCAGACTTGGCCATGCTGTCCGTTACCTTTATCCCCCGGGACACGCTTTTAAACTCGGCTATGAGTATATTTGACTTTTTGCCATCTTCCATGTTTAAGCCCTATTTCCCGATCACTACCTGGTCTGTCTTAATCTTTGCCACTTTTCCTTCTATGGGACTGTGGATCCTTGACCCCAGCCTGCCTTCAGGTATGTCTGCGATCATATCACCTTTTTTGACCATGTCGCCTTCCTTGACTACCGGTACTGACGGTACTCCCACATGCTGGGTAAGATAAAGTTTTACCATATCCACCTTCATATCAAAGGCAGCCAGCGGGGTAGCACTGTCATATTTATCTATCTCCAGCCTTTGTTTAAGCCTTGAGACCGGCACTTTCCTGAACTGCCTGAACTCATTTACCTTAAGGTCGGTACGTTTATGGGGGTTCTTTATCCCCAGCCTGGCAAGTTCGCCTTTAAGGTAATTAAATACCGACCTGGCAGAAAGGTCTACCACGCAGGCATAGAGTTCGCAGAGGCCGCAGTCGCAGCAGAGCCAGGCATAGTCAAAATTCTTTATCTCTTCATCGGTCAGTTTGCCTTTATAAAGCCTTTTCATCAGCTCATCCGGGTAAAGGTCGTGGCCCAGGAGGTACCTGGGGCAAAGGTCTGTACACATCCTGCAGGAAAGGCATATGGCCTGGGCCCTCTTGATGTCGGAACTGACCTGTCTTTTAAGGTTTTCGGCCATTATACTGTCTTCGGTAAATGCTATGATGGATTTGGTGGTCTTTTTAACAGCATAGCTTTCCGGGTCTATAAGTTTTCCCATCATGGGGCCGCCGTCCACCACTACCGCATCCCCTGGCTTGAGGCCGCCGCAGTAATCAAGGAGAATCTTCACGGGAGTCCCTACCGGTACCATAAGGGTCATGGGATTATTTACTTCTCCGTTTACAGTGACATATTTATGGGTCACTTTGCTTCCCTCGACTGCATCGGCTATATTTAGAAGCGTCTCCACATTTATGACCACAGACCCCACCTGGATAGGTATCCCTCCTTCGGGGACTATCTTTCCCGTCACTTCATATACCAGGACCTGCTCATCGCCGGCAGGATAGAAATCATCCAGTTTATAAAGCTCAAAGTCAAACCCGTCAGCATCAAATGACTCAACAGCCTCTATGGCTTTTTTATTCTTTTCCTTTACGGCCAGGACTGTCCTTCTGGCTCCAACCAGGGCCGAAGCTGTCTTCATGCCCTTATACACGCGGTCAAATCTATGCTCCAGGAGCTGTTTGTCTACATTTATAAGGGGCTCGCATTCGGCTCCGTTTATGATAAGGGTGTCTACGCTGGCATCCAGCTTTACATGGGTGGGAAAACCGGCGCCCCCGGCGCCCACTACTCCTGCATCCCTTATCATGTCTAGTTCTTTTGCTGCCATTATTACTCCAGGTTTATCTTATCCACTTTTGCCACTATGGCGGCGTCAATATTCTTTCCTTTAGTAGTCTGGGTCTGCTTGGCGGTACTGCCTGTGACTATAAGGGCCAGCTCGCCTTCCCCCACGCCTACGGTATCTGCGGCTACGAAATAATCTCCTGTCTCTTTGCCATCGGTGTCCACTGTGCTTACCATTAGAAGCTTAAATCCCCTAAGAGTCTCGTCTTTAATGGTGGAAGTCACACTTCCCAATACTTTTACCAGTTTCATTATATCAGCCCTCGATCACCTTATCTTTGAGGTCTATGCTATCTATCTGCCCGGTTATGGCTCCCCTTAAAGGTATGCTTTTTCTCCCCATCCACTTGCATATGGTGGTCCCGTCTTCTATCCAGAATACCAGGCTTCCCGACGCTGTGTTTAAATAGTCGGCCACTATTATGGGTTTTGATAATTTTTTTCCTCCGGGATCTATGGGCCTTATAATAAGCAGCTTGATCCCTTCCAGCCTTTCATGCTTTGAAACGGACACTGCATTTCCTATTACTTTTGCAATCCTCACTATGTTAAGTCCTTCAATACAATAGTTTTATATCATTTTCCTTAAAAAACCGGAAATAGATGTCATCCGGCTTATTATCAGTGATTATGACATCCAGGTCTTCCAGGTCGCATATGCGGTTCAGGGCCACTTCATTGAATTTACTGCTGTCTATGAGCAGGATCTTCTGCTGTGAGTTATTAAGCATTATTTTCTTGACAAAAGCCTGCTGGGGATTCGGTTCGGTAAGTCCTGCCTTTATGGAGATAGAAGAGGTCGATATGAATGCCTTATCGGAATTAAGGTCCCTGAGAAAATTTTCCGTGTTCCGCCCCAAAAAATTCATGGTAACCCTGTCAAGCACGCCTCCTGGACTTATGACCTCGACGCCTTCCATCACGCTCAGTTCATTCAATATGTCAAGGCCTATAGAGATCACCCTCAGGCCGCTGAAAGATCCCAGCCTTTTTGCCAGCGCATGGGCGGTGGTGGAGCCATCGAGGAAAATATTGTCTCCCTCCTGTATCAGCTGCGCTGCCATGGAGGAAATCTTGTTCTTCTCGGTTACCCTTATTTTTTCCCTTACCATATTGGGGGTCTCCCCTGAAAGGTTTTTCGAGGAAACTGCTCCTCCGTATACCCTGGTCAGTATTCCCTGCTTTTCCAGGGTGGCAAGGTCCCTCAGTACCGTCATCTCGGAGACATGGAAAAGGTCTGAAAGTTCAGAGGTCCTGATGCCTCCGCTTCTATCTATTATCTCTGCGATCTTTAGTTTTCGCTCTGCAGACAGCATAATAAAAAATGTTGTATTTTGTTAGTTGTTATTACTTTATGTTAATTTCTGTTATTTGTCAAATAATTATCCCTGCCGATATTTTCAAATTCCCGCCTGCCGGGAGGAAGCGATGTAACTGGGATCTCCCTCTATAATATCCCGGCCGGAAAGTAAGACCTTATTTTTTTTAACTGGATTCTGTGTTAATATATTAATATAAGCTATATATATTAACCTGTAATATTAATATTTTTCCGGCCCCGGCAGATTTTATTAATTTGACATATTGTTATACAATATCAACAGAGGGTCCATTTGATATTTACGAATTAATAATATAGAGTATCTCGGGTTATATTTAATACCTAAAGAAAATCGATAAAAGGCAGGTGATAAAGATGGCAAAAGTACCGGGAAAGAAAAAGTCTGAAGAGATAGGGATAAACGGGCTTAACAGCATCAGCAATCTTGAGGCTGAGATAATGAAGATAGTATGGGACAGGAAAAAGGTTACTGTAAGGGAAGTACATGAGACCATGCTGAAACTGGAAATGGCAAAAAAGGAGCATGATTTTATTCCTTATACAACTGTTATGTCTACTATGACTACACTGGCTGAGAAAAAGCTCTTAAATCAGGATAAGACTGCCAAGACCTATATCTATTCAGCAGCAGTGGATAATAAGCAGCTATCAAAAAGTATAATAAAATCAGTCTCGGAAAAACTTCTTGAGAACAGTACCAGCGGTATGGTATCCAGGTTCCTTTCGGATTCCAAGAACCTTACCAGGAGCGGTATTGAAAAATTGATGGAAGAAATAGACAGATCATAGTAAGGATCTGTCTATTTCACCCCCTTGAGGCACATGATCCCATAAAATATTTTTAGGGGTTAAACTGATAAAAAGTTCATTATTTGCTGTATGTATTATAGAATAGCCTCAATTATAACAGGAATTTGAAGAGGTTCTGCATTTGCTGGCAATACTCATAGACTATATCATACCTCTTGTATATAACAGTTTCATGACCCTTATTACTGTCCTGGCTATTCTTTTTGTGTTCCGCATAAAAGATTCCGGCATAAGGATATTGTTTTTCTTCCTTCCTCTTATAAAGCCTTTCCTGGTAGTGGCAGAGAAGATCGAGCCCCATCCCGGCTTTTCGGCAGACCAGCCAATAAACTCAGGCATAAGGATACCCGATCCCAGCAACCTGCTGACCCGATTCAATAGATTTGAAGGAGGTATAGATATATTTGTGACCGATATCAATTATCTTTATATAATAATCATCTCACTTTCTATAGTACTCATCCTTGTAGTCAGGTGGTTTAACCTTTACCTTCTTTACAGAAATCTTGCATGTGAAGATAAGGTGACCAGAAAAGAGATCCCGCTTGTATACAGGATTATAGACAGTTTTTCCCGGAAACTGTCTATAAGGCCGCCCGATGTCTCACTTACCCACCGTCCTTATTATTCTCCTTTTGTAGTGGGTATAAGGGACTGCACCATAGTCATCTATCCCAATATACTGGAGGTGCTGGAGCGTGAAGAAAAAGAAGTGCTCCTCCATCACGAGCTATCCCATATAAAGAGGAAAGATAACCTTATTGGCTGGATAGCCATGGTAATAAGAGATTTTATGTTTTTTAATCCATTTGCATATATGGCATATTACCTTATAAGGGCGGAGCAGGACAGCGGAAGTGATAAGCTGATGGTGTCGCATTCCCCCAGGCCTGCCAGGGAACTGGCAAAAAATATCCTTAATGCGGTAAAAAAGCTGGGTGAACTGGGTGATCCCATGCCTCTGCCGGGCGCGGTATCCGGTTTTGTGAACACAGCCGGCTGTTTTTTTGCCCATTTCAGGCTGAGGAACAGGGTAATATCTATTATAAGGAACGGGGACAGGAGGATCAGGATGAGGGTATTTCCCAGGATAATGATGTATATACTTTTCGCCCTGATACTGGTAATACAGGTGATGGTAGTGATAGATGCAGGGGGTTTCTATATTTATCTGAGATAAGATGATCTGCCAGGCGTAGAGACTTTGCATATAGAAGATGTGCTAGGAAACTTTTTCCAGATCAGTCCCCATATATATAATGCTGATTATATAGAGCAACTTCTGAAAGCAGCTGATAATTATATTATCAGGTCTTATCTCCAGTCCAAAGATGTTTTTACTCTAAAATAATAGGTTCCAGACCCCTTTGAAATATATTTGGTTTATGATAATATTTATTAGTGTAATACTATGTAATAACAAAAAAGGTGGTAACTTGGGTAGAAGAAGTAAAGTACTAAGCCTTTCCGTATCTCCTGAGATAGCCAGGGAACTGGATAATATAGCCAGGACTGAAGATAAAAGCCGCAGCGAGATATTTAAGGATATGTTTAGGACCTATAAGGAGTCAGTTGCTGAAAGACAGTGGAGAGAACTGTTCAGTTTCGGTAAAGAGACAGCTAAAAAGTTTAATATAAAAGATGAAGAAGAGCTCTTCAGGATCCTTGATAAGGAAAGGTCTTAAATACCTGATGCTCAGGATAGTCTTTGATTCCAATGTTTATATCTCTGCACTTTTATTTAAGGGCATTCCCGGGAAGATACTGGAGCTGGCCCGGAAAGATAAAATAATACTTTTAGTATCTGATGAAATAATTGCCGAAACGGCAAGGATACTTGAGGATAAGTTTAAATGGCCCCGGCACAATATTGATAAATTCAAAAGAAGGCTGTCAGATATATGTGAGAATATAAGGCCGGGCATCAGGCTTGATATCATAAAAGAAAGAGAATCTGATAACAGGATCCTTGAATGTGCTGTTTCCGGGGATGCTAATTTAATAATATCAGGAGACAGGCATCTCCTTAAGCTAAAAAGTTATAAAAACATCCCCATTGCCAGGCCCAGGTATCTGACTTATTTGGTAAAGTAGAAATAATCAAGAGGCAGTACATTAAAAGCTTTTTCACAAATTGCAGTTAATCCATTGGAAACAGGATTTTTGCAATGTTACTAATCCAAAAATTCCATCTGCCAATAAGTCTCAGACTTCCACCTGTATGCTGTCTACCTTGGCCACAATGACGGAATCGATGCTCCTATCCCTGGTCTGGTCTGTATGCCTGGCCGAACTGCCGTTTACCACCAGCACCTTCTCCCCGATACCTACGCCCACTATATCAACTGCCACCACGAAAGGGTCCAGCAGCCTGCCGTCAAGGTCTATGGCCTTTACTATAAGCAGTGTCTTGCTCCTAAGATTATCATCCTTCTGGGAAGCTACTACATTACCCACTACCTGTCCAAGTACCATATCTGATCCTCTTCTATATATCTCAGGTTATATTTATTTTATCTATGATGGCGACAATAGAAGCATCCGTGGGAGTATCTGACCCTTCAAAAGCCCACGTGGCCTCGGCGCCATCCTCATACCCCACCATTTCTCCCATGCCTGCTGATGTAGCATCAAGCGCTACCAGGAAACTGCCGGTATCCTTGCCGGTATCAATATCGACCGGCTGGATCACCTGGATCTTTTTCCCGGCAAGTCCCTTATACTTAATGGTAGATACTATATTTCCTATCACGCGAGCATAATACATATCATGCCTTCCAGGTAATATTTATGGCTGAAAAGATTTTACCAGATTTAATATCATATATTAAGTCCCAATTGCATCCTGGCAGCTTTTAGGGTGTTTTTAAGCAGCATGGCTATGGTCATGGGTCCCACACCTCCGGGGACCGGAGTTATATAGCTGGCCTTTGGTTCCACTTCCAGGAAATCCACATCCCCTATAAGGGTAGAACCTTTTTTATCAAAATCATCCTTCCTCCACTCAAGCAGCCTGTCATCGGCGTCTTCCCTGGCTATCCTGTTGATGCCTACATCCAGCACTACTGCGCCTTCAGACACCATGTCCCCGCCTATGAGGTTGGGCCTGCCGGCTGATACTATAAGTATCTCTGCATTCCTGGTGTGGGCGGCCATGTCTCTTGTCCTGGTATGGCAGATAGTCACTGTTGCAGATTCATTCAAAAGAAGAAGCGCCATTGGTTTTCCCACTATTACGCTCCTTCCCACAATAGTCACCTCTTTTCCCTTGATACCGATATTCTTCCTCTTGAGCATCTCGATCATGCCTGAAGGCGTGGCAGGCAAAAGGCAGTCTTCCTGGGCCACCAGCCGGCCCATATTGGTAGGATGGAAACCGTCGACATCTTTTTCCGGGAAAATGGACTCCAGGACCCTGTTCTTGTCTACCTGTCCCGGAAGCGGGAGCTGAACCAGAATTCCATGGACACTGGTATCATAATTAAGCCTGTCTATGTCCTTTAGAAGGTCTTCTGTGGATATGGTGTCAGGCATTTTTATGGCTTCTGACTTTATGCCTACCTCATCGCATCCCATCTGCTTGTTGCGCACATAGACTTTGGATGCCGGGTCCTGGCCCACCAGGATCACTGTAAGGCCGGGGCGCACCCCTTTGAGGCTTACTATTTCCTCAACTTCCCGGGCTACTTCGGATTTGATG
>CAZDXU010000094.1:0-10214 GCA_964509585.1 uncultured Actinomycetota bacterium
TCAAAGATGATTTTTTATGTCAATAAGATAAAGAAAAAAAATGATATTATTGTTAAAAATGCATATTTTTTATATAGTTATAGATTATTTTTAAAATGAGTCCCAAACTGGTTTAAAAATATGAAAAATATCAAAAATATCTCTGTTATAGGCCTTGGACTTATCGGAGGATCACTGGCAATGGCCCTTAAGAACCTGGAAAACGGTTTTGTTATAACCGGTTTCGATATTGAAGGCCAGGCCATGGATATTGCCAAATACCGCAAAATTGTAGATAAAATAGCTTCTGATCACCGTGAAGCTGTGATTGATGCAGACCTGGTAATTATTGCTACCCCGGTGAGCATGATAATAGAGGTGGTCAATTCCATCAAGGATCACCTCAAAAAAAATGTAATAATAACTGATGTGGGCAGCGCCAAGAAGAAAATAGTGGACAGGGTAAATGCCATTGTTCCAGAGGGAACTTTTTTTATCGGCGGTCATCCCATGGCTGGTTCGGAAAATGAAGGAGTACTTTCGGCAAAACCGGACCTTTTTAAAAACGCATTCTATATCCTTACTCCTACGGAATCCACCAGGACTGACCAGCTTCTGGCACTCCATAACCTGTTTACCAGGATCGGGGCCAGGGTCATTTCTATAAGCCCGGAAGAACATGACCAGAATGTGGCCCTTATAAGCCACCTTCCCCATGTACTTTCCACCAACCTGGTCGAACTGGTAGATGACAGGCAGGCAGAATTAAAGAACCTGCTGAAGCTGTGTGCGGGAGGATTCAGGGATATGACCAGGGTAGCTGCATCAAATACCAGCATGTGGCTTGATATAACACTTGAAAACAGGGAAGAACTGATAAAATCCATAGACCTTTATATTGGCTACCTGAATAAGTTCAAGCAGGGGCTTTCAAGCAATGATTCAGAATTTATTGGCGATCATTATAAAAAAGCCCAGAAAGCCAGGATCAACCTGCCTAAATATGTAGAAAAAGATATATCCAGGCTTTATGAATTAAAAATAGCTATTCCGGACAGGTCTGGAGTTTTAAGCGATATAACCCTGGCCATAAGTTCCAGGGGGATAAATATTGAAGATATATCCATATTCCATTCCACTGAATTCTCAGGGGGCGGCATATTAAAACTGCTGGTCCAGGGGGACAGAGAAAGCCAGGCAGCCCGGCAGGCCATAGAAGATGCCGGATATGATATAAGAGTCAAGAAAGTCCTGGGAGAGTGATATGGAGATCCTGGGGATAGACCGCATAAACGGTGAGATAAAGATACCCGGCGATAAGTCCATATCCCATAGAAGCGCCATAATAGCGGCCATACTTGATGAACCGGTTAGGATAAAGAATTATTTGTTTTCCAGTGACTGCAGAGCTACGCTGGATGTACTTAAAGACCTTGGCGCAGACATAGCCGGCGACAGCCGTGAACTGATCATAAAGGGCTGCGGTATTTCTGGATTAAGGGAGCCTAATAAAATACTGGATGTAGGGAATTCCGGTACTGCCATAAGACTTTTAAGCGGGATCCTTGCCGGCAATCCCATTATGTCTGTATTAAGCGGCGACAGCTCCATAAACGGGCGCCCCATGGCCAGGATCATAAAACCTCTTAACCAGATGGGTGCAAGGGTTTATGGAAGAAATAATGGTAAATATGCGCCGCTTGTCATAATCGGGACCAGAGACCTTAGGGGAAAAAGATTTGACTCCGGACTTTCCAGTGCCCAGGTGAAGTCCTGCATACTGCTGGCCGCACTGCATGCGGAAGGTATAACCGAGATCAGGCAGCCCGGGACCAGCAGGGACCATACGGAAAGAATGCTGGAATATCTTGGAGCTTCCATAGAATATGACGGCAGGAATACCAGTATAGATCCTTCAAAAAAGCTGGCTGCAAAAGATATTCATATCCCGGCAGATATTTCTTCAGCACTTTTTTTCATAGTCGCAGCCCTGATACTGAGGGATTCACGCATAACCATAAAGGATGTGGGCATCAATCCCACCAGGAGCTATGCCCTGGATATCCTGAGATCAATGGGGGCAGAGATAAACATAAAGAACAGCAGGACAGTCTGCAATGAACCAGTTGCAGATATAGAAGCGTCATCAAGCCTGCTTAAGTCTGTAGAAATAGACAGGGATATGATACCAAATATAATCGACGAGATACCCATACTTTCAGTAGCTGCTTCAGCCGCCTCCGGGACAACTGTTATCAGGGGAGCTGCTGAATTAAGGAACAAGGAGAGCGACAGGTTAAAGGCTATAAGCGGACAATTTGCCAGGGCCGGAGTGGATATAAAAGAGCTTGAAGACGGACTTGAGATAAACGGCAAAAAGGGTCTTAGATTAAAAAGCTGTATTCTGGAAAGTATGGGAGACCACAGGATAGCCATGTCCCTTGCTGTCCTGGCCATGCTGGCCCGGAAGAAGGTCACCATCCTTGATGATGACTGTATAAATACTTCTTTCCCGGGTTTTTACGACATGCTTTATTCCGCATGCAGTTAATTATGAAAGAAGAAAAAGGCAATAATATAATAACCATAGACGGCCCTGCAGGCAGCGGAAAGAGCACCATTGCCAAAATACTGGCCCGCGACCTGGGACTGAAATATATAGATACCGGGGCCATGTACCGGGCAATGACCCTGATAGCCTTAAGCAATAATATTGGCCTGGAAGACGAAAGGTCCTTACTGGAAAAAGCCGGCAATATCAATATGGAGATAGAGAGCAGGGCTTCTGACGAAAGCAGCTATACCCGGCTCAGCCTGGATGGCAAAGATGTAACCGATGAAATAAGGAGCCAGGAGGTCGGTGCTGCAGTATCAATAGTAAGCAGGCTTTCGGGTGTCAGGAAATACCTGGTCTCAATACAGAGGAAGCTTGCTTCCAGGGGGGAAGCGGTAATTGAAGGAAGGGATACCGGAAGCGTGGTATGTCCCCATGCATTGCTGAAGATATTCCTTACCGCCAATATGGAAGAGCGTGTAAAAAGGAGGAAAATCCAGCTTGAAGAAAAAAACCAGGTGATCGATACTAAGTCTATAGAGAATGAGATAAATAGCCGGGATACCATAGACAGCAGCAGAAAGGATAGTCCCCTGATAATCCCGGAGGATGGCATAGAGATAGATACCTCCACTATGAGCATTGATGAAGTAGTAAACAGGATCAAGAATTTATACTATGACCGCGCAAAAGCTTAAAATATCACATGGCAGATGGTATTATTTCGTGTTCAGGATGATACAATTTACACTCAGGGGTATTTTTCATCTACTTTATAGGACAGAGGTATATGGTCTTGAAAAAGTGCCCCGGATCGGAAGGATACTCCTGTGTTCCAATCATATAAGTTATGTAGATCCTGTAATAATAGCGGCATATATACCCAGATATACATATTTTATGGCCAAAAAGGAACTATTCCGTTTAAGCTTCCTCTCAAACCTGGTAACTTTTTTGAACACTTTTCCTGTGCGCCGAGATACAACCGACAGATATGCATTTGACACTTCCATAAAAATACTTGAAGAGGAGAACCTGCTGGGGCTTTTCCCGGAAGGAACGCGTTCTGTTGACGGCATAATCCGTGAAGGGAAGAAGGGGATCGGGCTCATATCGCTGCTGTCAGGGTCAGACATACTTCCTGTTGCCATAAGCGGGACCAACAGGATCATACAGAAACCCCATAAAAGGATTTTTTTCCCAAAAATAAAGATGATAGTTGGGGATGTTATAAAGACAGACAGGATAATCTCTGAAAACGAAAAAAAACAGGCAATATCTATTATTGTCTCAGAGACTATGAAATCTATAAAAGTACTATATGAAAAGATCTCGCAGGACTGATCATGGATGCAGAAATAGCCAGCTACTCAGGTTACTGCTTCGGGGTAAAAAGAGCGCTCAGGATGGCCAGGAAGACTCTTGAGGAAAAAAGGGCAGGCAGTAAAAAGGTCTATACTCTTGGTTCAATAATACATAATCCTGGAGTAGTCAGGGAGCTTTCAGAAAAAGGACTGATATCTGCTTCCAGCATAGAGGACATAGAAGAAGGAAGCGCATTTGTGGTCAGGTCTCACGGGATCTCCCCCGGGGTAATAGAAGAGTTAAACAGAAAAAAAGTCACTATTATCGATGCTACCTGTCCCTTTGTAAAAAAGGCGCAGTCCAGGACCAGGAAGCTGGTCAGAGATGGATTCCATGTGATAGTTATCGGCGATAATGGACATCCTGAAGTCTGCGGCATAAGGGATCAGGTAGACAGCAGCAATATAGATGTGATAGACGACATGAAAGACCTGCCAGCGATCAAAAAAAGAAAAAAGATCGGCATAGTGGTCCAGACCACACAGACTATGGAAAACCTGAAGCTGCTCACATGCGGCCTGATAGATAAGACAGAAGAGCTTTATCTGGTAAATACTATATGTGATACTACAAAAAACCGGCAGGATGCTGTAAGGGAGCTTTCCGGAAGGGTGGACGTCATGCTGGTAGTCGGCGGCAAAAACAGTGCCAATACCAGCCACCTGGCACATATTTCCAGGGAGAAAAATCCCCATACATTTCATATAGAGGACAGCAGCGATATAAAAAAAGAGTGGTTTAAGGACTTCAGAATAGTCGGCATAAGCGGCGGTGCTTCAACTCCGGAGAAAGACATTCTTGAGATCAGGCAAAAGATCGAGGATATGGAGTTTTGAATAGGATAAAGAGATGCAGGAACAAGTGTATTTTTTGCTTTATTGACCAGATGCCCCCGGGACTGAGGTCTTCCTTATACATAAAAGATGATGATTATATGCAGTCTTTCCTTTACGCAAACTTCATAACCCTGACCAATATTGACAGAGATGATATTGAAAGCATAGTCAGTCACATGATGCAGCCGCTGTATATCTCGGTACACAGCATGGACCCGGCCGTAAGAAAGAAAATATTCGGGATAGATGACAGCATGAAGTCTTTGGAGCACCTGGGCAGGCTGGATGGAGCCAGGATACACACAAATATACAGATCGTCCTCATACCCGGGATAAATGATGAAGAAGACCTTAAACATACTATTGAGACATTGATACAGAAGCATAGGAATATCCAGTCAATAGGCATAGTGCCTGTAGGTATAACCAGATATAATAAAAACACTGAATTGAGGGCAGTAAACAAAAAAGATGCGGAAAAGGCCATAGATCTTCTGGGATCCCTGGCCCATGAATATGGGGAGAAAGTATCCGGCAAAGTCTTTTTATCTGATGAGTTCTATCTTTTATCCGGCATCGGTATCCCTTCATATGAAAGTTATGGAAATTTCCTGCAGATAAATAACGGTATAGGAAAAAGTGCAGAATTTTTATTTGATATAAAGGTCTTTTCCGGGCAAAAAAGAGGTTATAGGCCTGGGCATGGGGCCGGCAAAAGGATACTGATCATAACTTCAGAATACGGCTGCAGAATAATGGAACAGGCCCTGGAGATAATAGGTGCTTCTAAAAAAGATGATTTGCTATATAATGAAACCTCTTTTGAGATAAAGACAGTAAAAAACGTTTTTTTTGGCGGAAATGTCAAGGTCACTGGTTTATTGGCCGGGGCCGATATTTTAAATAATATTGACAGCAGGACTATTAAGGATTATTCTTCAGTCCTTATCCCGGGATCGATCTTTAATGATGACGGACTGACGCTGGATGGATACACCAGGGAAGATCTTATATCCATGGGAGAAAATATAAGGATCACCGGGGAAGATGGGGAAAGCCTGGTGCATGCTATAGATAATTGCGTATACGATTACAGGGGGATCTAGAAAATATGGGAAATATACCAAAAATAGCTGTTATTGGCCGTCCGAATATTGGCAAATCCACGCTTGTTAACAGGGTATGCCAGACCAGGGAAGCTATTGTCCATAAACAGCCTATGATAACCAGGGACCGTAAATCCTATCTGACCGACTGGAACGGCAGGAAGTTCTATATGCTGGACACAGGAGGCATAGATGACGGAATTGGAAAAAAATTAAACCTCCAGATTGCCATACAGGCCAAGAAAGCCATTGATGAAGCAGACCTTGTCATATTTATGGTAGATCTTTCCCAGCCTGTTTCTCCGCTGGACCGCGAGATAACAGATCTTCTCAGGAGATCTGAGAAGAAGATAATCTTTGCCGGCAATAAATGGGATGATCCTGGAAAAGGCTTATTCCTCGAGGATTACCTGGAGCTTGGATTCGGATATCCTTTTAAGATATCGGCACTTCACGGAAGGAATATAGGCGATCTTCTGGATATGGTTGTGGAAGAGATGCCCGGTGAGACAGGGGAACAGCCTCCCGAAGATGACAAGGTCCCGGTTATCTCCATACTTGGAAAGCCCAATGTGGGCAAATCGACCCTGTTTAATACTTTTTTGCGAGAAGAAAGAGCTATAGTGGATGAAGTGGAGGGGACTACCCGCGATAGCATAGACAGCATGGTAAAGATAGGAAAAAGCTCATACCGGTTTATTGATACTGCTGGTCTTAGAAAGAAAAAGAGAAAAATGGAGGATCTTGAATACTACAGCACCCTGAGGACAGAACGGGCGGCCGAAAACTCTGATATTGCCCTCATCCTTATAGATTCAAGCTATGGGGAGATAACCAGGCAGGATTTAAAGATCGTTGAGATGTGCATAGATAAAGGTGTTAGTGCATGTATTGTATTCAGTAAATATGACCTGATCGACCTGGAACAGCTGGACAGCCTGATAAAGGACCTGGATCGGGAGTTAAGGTTTGCCGACTATATACCTTTTTTAAAAATAAGTTCAAAAACAAAAAAAGGTCTTGGAAGTCTTATTAAGATGATAGATGGATTGATGGAGCAAAGATCAAAAAAGATCAAAGACAATAGTCTTACGGAAGTATTAAAAAAGGCATGCAGGGAAAAAGAGGTGTTCAGCAAGGGCAGGCAGTTCAAAGTCAAGTTTGCCAGGCAAACAGGCACATCGCCGCCTTCATTCCTGGTATTCTCAAATATGGATACTTCTGGGAAGACAAATATAAAAAGGTTTGTAGAAAATATTATAAGGAAAAATTTTGATTTTACCGGGAGCCCGCTGTTTATAAAATTTAAACATTAGATTCTTTCCCTATGAAGGAAAATACAGCAAAGATCACCATAATAGGAGCAGGCAGCTGGGGCACCACCCTGGCAGTTATGCTGGCAAAACAGGGCAATGATGTGGATCTATGGGTAAGGCAAAAAAAAACTTTTAAACAGATATCTGAACTGCACGCTAATCCCAGGTATACCGGTGACCTGGTACTTCCTGACAATATAAAGCCCTTTACCGGTTTATGTGAAAGCTTAAGAGAGGGTACGGAGATAGTTATTTTTGCAGTCCCCTCCCATGCGCTCAGGGAAGTGGCGGGTATTTTTTTAAAACCCCTTGAGTCAGGCCATAAATATATAAGGTGCATACTCAATGTTGCCAAGGGTCTGGAGACGGGCACAAATCTCAGGCTTTCCCAGGTCATCAAACAGAACCTTCCCGGCGTCTTGAAGGAAAAGACTTGTTCGCTTTCCGGTCCCAATATTGCTTTCGAGGTATGCAGGGGCCTCCCCAGCGTGGCGGTTATAGCATCTTCCTCAAAACATGTATTGGATTTTCTCCAGCCCATATTGTCCACCGATACATTCAGGGTCTACACCAATGAAGATGTGGCAGGTGTAGAGATCGGCGGGGCAGTAAAGAATATAATAGCCATTGCCAGCGGCATATCGGACGGCCTGGGATATGGAGTGAACACTAAAGCTTCCCTTATAACCCGCGGTCTTCATGAATTATCAAGATTCGGAACTTCTATGGGTGCAAATCCCCTTACCTTTTCCGGAGCTGCAGGTATGGGTGACCTTATCGCAACCTGCGTCAGTCCGCACAGCCGGAATAGAAGTGTCGGTGAAAGGCTGGGAAAGGGTGAATCTATTGGGGAGATACTGGACAGCATGTACATGGTAGCTGAGGGGGTGGGAACATCCAGGGCGGTATACGAAATAGCCTCAGACAGGGGCATAGACCTGCCAATAACCGAATGCGTGTATAAGATAATATACAAAAACCTCAGTCCGGAAGAATCAGTCATGAAGCTGATGACCAGAAAGTTTAAATCCGAAATCGAATATTAATAAAATACAGAAATTAATCATCCAAAAATAATTTCCTAAATAATCCCACTATATAGGCCATAAATCGGCTGTTTCAACAAAAAAGCAAATTCGATTTCAAGATATCCTTGACTTTTTGTCTTAATTATGATAGACATATATCTATCATACATAAAAAAGGGGCATACTATGAAAAGAGCATCTATGGAAAGGCGGGAAAAGGATCTTCTGTCAAAGGCTTCAAAGGTCCTAAACTATTCAGAATACATTCATGCAAATCTCTTTACCATGGAAAGGACCTGCGGAAATAAAAACTGCAGGTGTATAAGGGAGGGTAAAAAGCATAAGTCGCTTTACCTTGCCACTATGACAAAGGATAAAAAAAGAAAGATGATATATATCCCTAAAAGACTGGAGGATAAGGCCAGGGAGTATACGGAAAGGTATTTTAAGATAAGAGACTCAATTGAAGAAGTCTCAGACATTAATCTGGCCAGGCTCCTTGAGGAAAAAAAGGCCAAATAATGTTTAGAAGGGCGCTGAGGTATTCTCAAAAGACTTTCGGCCTCTATGGCAGATTAAAAGATATTACTGATTGTAGACTAAAGCCCCGCATAGCTGCTGCAAAGGTAGCGGCATATATATTTAGCCTTATGCTTTCTTCCCTTGGTTCCCTAAATAGCTTTTCCCAGTCTGTTACCTACCCTTCCGTATCGACAGTAGCAAGATCATCTGACACCATGGACCTTGACCATATAAGAGATATGAATATGGATATATACAAAAAGGCAAGAAGGTCAAAGATGCTTGAACCATGTTATGGCAGGTGGATAGGAATAATAGACGGAAAAGAAACGACCACTTCAGGCTACAGGAAATGTCCCCACTGCAAAAGGCGAAAGCTAAGGGATAAAAAGGGGAGGATAAAATACCAGTATTACCACCAGTTTGTGGCATTTATACTAACGTGTAAGGACTTTTCACTAACTTTGGATGTTGAGCCCATACTTCCCGGAGAGGGGGAAAAGACAGCCGCCTACAGGCTGCTAGAGAGAGTCTGTAAAAACTATCCAAAGGCATTCTCTACAGTCATTGGTGACGGGCTTTATCTAAACGGAAAGATATTTAAGCTACTTGAAGCCCATCATAAAAAGACTATTGCAGTTTTAAAGGAAGAAAGAAGGCAGCTCTACTCCGAGGCGGTAAGCCTTTGTAATATTACCGAGCCAAAGGTCTACAAAGAAGGGCCTACAAGCTACAGAGTATGGGAGCATACAATATCTGGATGCTGGGACGGATACGGCAAGGCCGTAAGGGTAATAGTATCTGAAGAGACTACCACAAAAAGGGTCCATGCAGGGCATGGTAAGGGATGGGTGGATAGAACCGAGGTCTCTCACTGGATGTGGGCCACCAATATTTATGGATCTAATGATGCAGGTGATCTTAAAAATATGGTAAGGATATGCCACAGCCGGTGGCATATCGAGAACCGCTGTTTTAAGGAGGCGGCCGATATGTGGAACATAGACCACATATACCGCCACAGCAAAAATGCCATAATGGTATTCTTGCTGTTTCTATTTATGGCGGTAAACATCTTTAATATCTTTAGAAGCAGGAACTTAAAAGATAAAAAGATAAGGACCAAGCTTAACCTGATAAAGAAGATCCAGGCAGATTTTTTAAATCTTGCCCGTCCGCTTCCGCCAATCCCTATATAGCGCTTTCCATCCTAAATATTTAAAAGATCACCCTCAAAGTAATTTAATATTATCAGATTTAATATGTTTTAGGCACCCCGAAAGTCCAAATATTGCAATATTTTTACCTTCCTGGACCATCATTTGGAAGATGCTCATGCAGGGAAGTGTTTGTAATGAAGTATTATTAGGGGATATTATGGTAATATCGCGGGTGGATGATTAATATCTGCTATCTTTTCCATAGCGTTCCATTTGACAAGAATAAGAATATAATAGAAGAGGAGTTTGAAAAGCTTGGAATACCTGCAAGCCATGGGTGCATAAGAC
>CAZDXU010000095.1:0-8025 GCA_964509585.1 uncultured Actinomycetota bacterium
TGGTATTTACCGGTAAGAGGCATTTCAGGCATTGAGGGTCATGGATTTTTCCGGGATACTCCTGGCCGGCGGCAAAAGCCAGAGATTCGGACCCAATAAGATAAAGATAATGTCCGGCCGGGTACCGCTCCTTATAGAGCAGGCGGTAAAGCTGGGGTTTTTTACAGGTGAAATAATAATAAGCACCAGCCTGGAAAACAGGGCCTATATAGAAACCATATTCTCAGGATTCAAGGATTATTTGAGGATCATGGATATACCCCGGGATTACGCCAGGCCTTCGGTGACTACGGTTGTAGATGATAATATTATAGCCGGCAGCAGCAGCAGTATAGGTCCCATAGCCGGTATTTACACCGGATTAAAAAACATAAACTCCCGCTATGGACTGGTACTGGCGGCAGACATGCCCTTTATCTCATCCAGGTTTCTTGAATTTCTTACAGCTGAAGCCGGCAGATTGCCTTTTTCAGACGCAGTCATAACTAAAAACAGCAAGGGCACAGAAGCCCTATGCGGGATATATTCAAGAAAATGTATTAGAATAATAACAGAAAGCATTAAGAAAGGGGTCTACAAGATCTCTGATATACTGGGCATGATGGATGTCAGGTGGATAGGGATAAAGGATCTTAAAAGCCAGGGGATAGATATTTATAATTTTTTCAATATCAACCTTCCCGAGGATATACAGAAATATGAATATTTACTGGAAAAGGGGGTAGAGGGATATGGTACCGATAATATCCGTAGTAGGTCTGGTCAAAAGTGGAAAGACAACTTTTATAGAGGCACTGGTAAGGGAGCTCTCCAGGAGGAAATATAGGGTAGGGACATTAAAGCACACATCCCATTCCTTCGAGATGGACAGCGAGGGCAAAGATTCCTACCGGCTAAAGCAGAGCGGGAGCATAGTAGGAGGTGTTTTCACCGACGACAGTATCGGCATTGTCCGGGATCTTGACGACAGCCAGGACCTGGACAGGATAATAGCAGATGTATATAGCGACATGGACCTGGTGATCATAGAGGGATATAAGCTGGGAAAATATCCCAGGATCATAGTCCTTAAGGAAAATGACCTGGAGAGTGAGACAAAACCATACAGGGACGAAGAGATAATAGCAGTTGTGGGAGAAGGCGAGGCGGATACCGGGCTTAATTACTATGGCAAATATGAGGTAAAAAAAATAGCGGAACTTCTGGAGCTGGAGTTTATAAAGCCTTACAGTATCCAGGAGATAGACCTGTATATAAATAACAAGCCGGTGTTGCTTAATGAGTTTGTCCAGAAAACAGTAAAGAATATAATAAATGCCATAATAGACAGCCTCAAGGGTATCGATAAGAAGATAGAGGAAATAGACCTGAGATACAAGGCGGGAAAATAGGCTGGAGTCATAAGAATGCAGGTAGTTATAATAGAGCCCGGGACTGAAAGCCAGCTGCAGGAGTATTATGAACTGAGGTGGAGGGTGCTTCGGCAACCCCACGGCCTGCCCATGGGAAGCGAAAAAGACGGCCTGGAGGGAATATCTATCCATCTTATGGCTTATTATGGGCCAAATATGCCTGCGGCAGCGGGCAGGGCTCATTTTAATTCGGCAGATGAGGCCCAGATAAGGTTTATGGCAGTGGATCCCCGCTGCCGGAATTCCGGCATTGGCAGCAGCCTGCTTGCCGGTCTGGAAAAAAGGGTCAAGATCCGGGGAGCCAGGTACATCATATTAAATTCCCGGGAATCAGCCATCGGCTTTTATGAAAAGAATGGATATGTGAAGACGGGGGACGCAGACACATTATACGGCTATCTAAAACATGTAAGAATGAAAAAAGATCTTATATAGGAGATATTTGGCTTTTTATGCCAAAGATTTTCCTTAAACAGTCTGGACAAAGCTACAATATTTGCATTATTTCCCCGGAAAGCCCGCCCAATAGATCAGTCTGATCTTTTGTGCTTCTTACAAAAGCAAAGCCTTGTATGCTATTATTAATATATATTTCAATTTTTATTGATTTCGGAATAACGGCTAAAATAGATTCCGGAAAAAGCGGGACTACCTAAAAGGAGAATGTCTTGGCCCAGCCCAAAAAAGCTTTGATGATAGTCGACCTATTAAATGATTTCGTAAATGACGATTCTCCCATGGCAGTTCCCGGTATCAGGGAAATAATAGATCCCATCAAAGAACAGATGGAAAAAGCGCGCAAAGAAACCTATCCTATTATATACCTGTGTGACTGCCACCAAGAGGATGACAGGGAATTCAGGCTGTTTCCTCCGCATGCCGTAAAAGGCAGCCCCGGCGCCAATATAATTGAAGAACTGAGGCCGGAGGGTACGGACATCCTGGTACGGAAAAGCTCTTTTTCCGGATTCTGCGGGACTCTGCTGGATGAGATATTAAAAAAACTTTCAGTTACCAGCCTGATCATAACTGGTACTATTACAAATACCAGCGTGCAGTATACAGCCGTGGAGGCTGTAATGCGGGGCTATGAGGTCGATATTATCGGAGAAGCAGTCAGGGGTTTAGATGAAAGAGACCATGGTTCTGCCCTGGACCACATGAAAAACATATTTGGTATCAATATTGTCTGATAAGGTAAGTATCAAAAACAGGGTGACCGTTTACCGCCATCAGGCTATATTTTCTATCAGGAGGCAATTATTTGGATTCCAGACAACGGATACTGAAAGCGCTTAGCCGTGAAATACCTGACAGGGTGCCTACTTTCGAGCTGCTTATAGATGAGGCAAGCATTATAAAGCTGGCAGGACTCCTCTTCGGCGAGAGCTCTGGCCAAGGGGGAATAAAGACCAGGTTCGGCGAAGAGACTATGCACAGCCTGGACCTTCATCTCAGGATAGCAGAGAAGCTGGGACTTGATTCGATAACCGCCTATTTTTCCACCGGTATGGAAAATATCGATGACAATACTGCTGTTGACAGATTCGGGACTAAATATCACCTGTCAGAACACGGCCAGCCCTTGCCATACGAGGGCCCCATAGGCAGAATAGAGGATATCAAAGGATTTGATATGGCGGCCAGTATAAGGGAGGAAGATTTCAGGGGGCCGCGGTATATAACCGAAAACCTTAAGAGGGAAAGGGCAGTTTTTCTCCTGCTGGCAGATCCCTTTAAATTGAGCTGGAAACTCAGGGGAGGCATGGAAAACCTTCTTCTTGACTATGCCCTGTCACCCGGGCTGGTGCATGCTATGGCGGAAGTGGCCACGGATTTTAACCTGGCAGCAATAGATAAGGCATGGGCACTGGGAGTAGACGCTATTGCCGTGGAGGGAGATCTGGCAGGAAGCACAAACCTCATAATGTCTCCTGCAGATTTCAGGAAATATATAAGGCCATATCTTGAGAAGATTGTAGAATATGCCCACGACAGGGGGCTCAAGATAATAAAGCATTCAGACGGGAATATATGGCCCATACTGGATGACCTGGCAGGAATAGGTTTTGACGGCATACATCCCATCCAGCCCCAGTGCATGGATATAGGCCAGGTAAAAAAGTATCTGGGCAGGAAAGCCTGCATAATTGGGAATATCGACTGCCAGGAACTGCTCCCGGAGGGCACGCAGGAAGAAGTAGACAGGGTTGTAAGGGAGACTATAGATATCGCTTCACCCGGCGGAGGATATATAATAAGTTCTTCAAATTCCATTCATCCCGGGGTCAGGCCGGAAAATTACGTGGCCATGGTGGAAGCTGTCCATAAATACGGAGCATACGATTGACGGCAAGGGATACTTTCAGCAGGACCTGGATCTCCTGCGCCTTCCCAGTCCGCCTCCGGTATAGGAAGAAATATCCAGGAAGATCCCTATTCCCAGCCACAGCCAGTCCAGACCGGCAATACCCGTTATGGGGGACCATACTATGAGGTAGGCTATCATGGTAAAAGGAGCAAAGACGCCAAAGACCACCGGTATAAGCCATGTATCAAATGCAGAGCTGAAACGGAAAGGGTTTATGAGCCACCATACAAACAGGGCTATCCTGGGCCCGAAAAGAAATAAAGATGTTACCATGCAGCACATAGGGAAAGATTAACAAGCCCCGGATGAAATGTAAATGATTTTTATCTTTTTTTAAGCTAAGCATCGACCCTGGTTTTTCCATTCCCTGCAGCATGCTTTGGCGGAGCTCCAGTATCCCAGAACTCTTTCATCTTTTGGGCCAGGGAGCCTATTTCCTTATCTATCTTTTCCTGCTTCTGGCGGTGACGATTTATGATCTCATCGGTTAAGCTTTCATATGCTTTTGCTCCGGCACAGCCGGGAGCATATTTCATTACGGGCTTGCCGTAGCTGGGAGCTTCTGCCAGGCGGATATTTCTGGGGATGATGGTATTAAATACCTTTCCCGGGAAATATTTTTTTATCTCCTTTACCGCCTGGCCGGAAAGCTTGGTCCGGCTGTGCATGGTAAGCACTACCCCGGATATCTCCAGTTCCTTATTGAGGCTTTGCCTTACAAGTTCCGTGGTCTTGAGCAGTCTTGCTATTCCTTCCAGGGCATAGTATTCACACTGCAGGGGGATCAAGACTTCTGTGGTTGCTGTCAGCGCATTTATAGTCAAAAGCCCCAGCGCAGGGGAACAGTCTACAAGAATATAGTCATAATACTGTTTAAGCTTATCCAGTATCGTCTTTAAACGGTATTCCCTTTTCAGGGCAGATACCAGCTCTACTTCAGCCCCTGCTAATCTTTCCGAAGAGGGGAGTAGGTCCAGACCTTCATAATCGGTATTGTAGACCACTTCCTCGGGAGAGGCATGGTCTATTATGGCATCATAGGTCGATTTCTTTACATTCTCGGGATAGACGCCCAGGCCGCTGGTGGCATTGCTCTGGGGATCAAGGTCGACAATAAGGGTGCTATAACCTTTTTTAACCAGATAGGCGGAGACATTTATGGCAGTAGTACTTTTACCTACGCCGCCTTTCTGGTTGACCACAGAGATGAGCCTGCAGTCCTGCCGGTTTTTTTCCTTCATAGATGTGGATGATGTTTACAAAACTTGAATAATTTTATAATAATTATAAGAATATTTTAATCATTATATAAAGAATTTATAAAAAAAAGAGAAAAAATATATTGGTTTTTCTTTTTTTGCTACAATAATATATAAAAGACATGAAAAGAGGGAAACATGAAAGACCTTAGGATAAAAGTAGTTCAGGTAAAGGGAAACTGCATGGTGTACAGGGAAGGGGATGTGATATACCTTGATAAAGGCTACAGCATGAACCTGGAAAAGACCGATGCAGTATGCATGCACTCCCTGGCTTCCATATTACCTTATCACCTGCCCCTGAGTTTTGGCGTAAAGCCGGGCCAGCTTGGCCTTGCCGGAAAAGATGGAGACGACAGGAAAGCATATGTACAGTGTCTTGACCCATGCGAGCGCACCGGGGGAGGAACAGCTGTCTTTGAGATAGATATAATTGACAGGCCCGGATCTGATTAATAAACGGCTTGGCTTAAGAAGACCTCCCGCCGCAAAACGGAAGGTCTTCTTAAGTTTATCTTAACTGCTGGTGGAGGAATAATTCCTCCTGCTTTCATAATCATGACCATAGGCAGGCCTTTTCTCGAACCTGCTTACCCTGAAAGGGTTTTCTTCCAGTGTATTTGTCACTACTTCATCAATGCTGTCTACGAAAACAAGCTTCAGCCCCCTGGTTATTGCCCTGGGTACTTCCTCCAGGTCTTTTTTGTTCTTTTCCGGTATCACTACTTTTTTGAGACCGGCCCTTTTGGCTGCCAGGAGCTTTTCCTTCAGCCCGCCGATGGGAAGCACTCTTCCCCTGAGGGTTATCTCTCCTGTCATACCAATATCCCTTATAACAGGTATGCCGGTAAATGCCGATACCAGGGATGTGGTTATGGTTACCCCGGCAGAAGGGCCATCCTTGGGCACAGCGCCTGCAGGGACATGTATGTGGATATCGGACTTATTGAAAACTTTCTCATCCAATCCGAATTCGGTAGCCCTGGACCTCAGGTAACTGATGGCCGCCTTGGCTGATTCCTGCATCACATCTCCCAGTTTCCCGGTAAGGACCATCTTGCCCGTACCCTTGTAATAGGTGGACTCAATAAGCAGTATATCCCCGCCCACCGGCGTATATGCAAGTCCTGTGGCCACGCCCACCTGGTTATTTTCCTCTATTTCGCTGGGCTGTATCCTGGATACGCCAAGGTATCCGGCTACTCTTTTGGCAGTTACCATCTTTGTATACTTCCTGCCTTCCACTATCTCCCTGGCTATCTTCTTGCATATCTTGGATATCTCCCTTTCCAGGTTCCTTACCCCGGCTTCACGGGTATATTCCTCGATTATGCGGTAGACAGCCTCCCTGGCAAACTTAATTTCATATTTCTCGATACCCTGCTCCTTTATCTGCTTGGGTATAAGGTATTTATTGGCTATATGGAGTTTTTCCTCTGAGCTGTAGCCCGGGATCTCGATGACTTCCATCCTGTCCCTTAGCGCAGGATGGATGGTATCCAGTATATTGGCTGTAGTTATAAACATGACATTGGACAGGTCAAACGGAACTTCCAGATAATGGTCCCTGAAAGAATTGTTCTGCTCGGGATCCAGGACTTCCAGCAGTGCCGAAGAAGGGTCTCCCCTGAAATCGGCTCCCACCTTGTCTATTTCATCCAGCATAAACACTGGATTATTGTTTTTTACCTGTGAAAGACCCTGGATTATCCTTCCGGGCATGGCTCCAACATAAGTCCTCCTGTGGCCTCTTATCTCAGCCTCATCCCTTATCCCGCCTATGGACATCCTTATGAACTTCCTTCCCATGGCTTTGGCAATGGACTGCCCCAGCGAGGTTTTTCCCACTCCGGGGGGCCCCACAAAGCACAGTATGGGCCCCTTTGTAGTCTTGCCCTTAAGCTTCCTTACAGCCAGGTGATCCAGTATGTGGACTTTTACCCTCTCCAGGTCATAGTGGTCCTCATCCAGGATCTTTTTGGCCTTTATGATATCCAGTATATCCTTGGTCTTTTCTTTCCAGGGCGCATCAAGCATCCATTCAATATATGTCCTTATATATGAATGTTCGGGAGACATGGCCGGTATATTCTCCAGTCTCTTTATCTCCTTCTCTACTTTCTCCTTTGCATCTTTAGGCATTTTCTTTTTGGAAAGTTTCTGCTTCAGGTCTTCCGTTACTGCTTCCGATTCATCAGATTCACCAAGTTCTTCCTTGATGGTCTTAAGCTGCTGCCTGAGCAGGTACTCCCTCTGGGTCTTGCCCACTTCTTTCTGCACCTTATCCCTTATCTGAGATTGCACCTCAAACTTCTTAAGCTCTTCTGTCAGGTATCCCGTTAATAGCTTCAGTCTTTTTTTCACATCGCTTTCTTCCAGGATCTCCTGTTTCTGTGAAGTGCTGCTCAGAAGATAGGAGGCAAAAAGGTCTGCCTGTACTTCAGGACGCGAGATGTTGGTGGCAGCCACTACAAAAGCAGTAGGCAGCGGCACACCCAGCTGGATAAATTTTTCCACTTGGAGCCTTATAGTGGTATTGCTGTTCTTTATATCCTCATCTTCCTCATAGGATATGTCCGGCATCTCCTCTATGGATGCCCTGAAATATGGATCTGTCTGGGTATAGTACTTTATCCTTACCCTTGATATACCCTCCACAACGCACTTTATCTCGCTGTCTGATACTTTAGTCACCTGCTTTATGACACAGGCAGTACCCACATCATAAAGATCTTCCTTTTTTACTATTTCCTGGTGCTCCTCTTTCTGGGCTACAACTACTATTATCTTATGTTCGCTGGAAGCATTTTCCACTGCTTCCAGCGAGTTCTTTCTTCCTACCACCAGCGGTGTGGCAAGGTATGGGAATACAACGCTGTTCTTTAAAGAAAGAAGAGGCAGCTCTTCCGGGATCTTAAGTTTTTCCAGGTTTTCATCTCCCCATTTTTCTTGTGCTGTCAATTTATATCAACTCCTATTAATA
>CAZDXU010000096.1:0-3612 GCA_964509585.1 uncultured Actinomycetota bacterium
TTCACGGAAGGAATGCTGCAAACTGGTGGAAACCCGGACAGGCCTATAAGAGATATGACTATATGTACAGACAGGAAGAGCTTATAGAATGGCTGCCGAGAATAAAAAAGCTTTCTTCTAACACCAGAAAGACTTTCATATATTTTAATAATCATTATAAGGCGCAGGCTGTAAAGTCTGCCCGTATGCTCCAGGCCCTGTTTAAAGATTGACACTGTCATAGCTTTTTTCCGGGCCCTGGTAGATGAGTATGTGACTGGTGTGGGAAAGGGGAAAAACAAGCTTCTAATCTTAGACAGGGCCTTTTTAGAGGTGCACATCCTGATGATGTGGAACTTCTTTGTGCTGGGAAGCCGGACAGATACAGCAAAGAGGGGCATGAAGTCTTTATCTGTCATGTTTGTGATGGAAACAAGGCAAGCATGGTATATGAAACTGAAGAACTGGCAAAGATCCCAAGAAAAGAGGCTATCATTTCTGCAAAAAATAATAGGAGCAACTTCAATATGGGTATAAATCTCTGATGGGGAAGTGGTAATGTACCTGGATTCCAGAATAAAAATAATATATGTTTTAAAACAGGCAAACCCTGATCTTTGGATCATCCATTATCCTGGATATTATCATTCGGACCACATAAATGTAAGTAAGCTGGTGTTTGAAGCTTTATATCTTTCAAACCTGAAATTATGGAAGACTGAATATCCGCTCACTGAAAGGCTTCCATATCTTTATTATATGGATACTCTGGCTGGAATAAATTTTGAACTTACAGAATATATTGATATTTCTGAAACTATTGATACAAAGATCGAGATGATGATGAAAGTGGAGTCGCAGCTCGGATAGCTCAAATAAATGCATAAAGGCGATGCACCTGATTTTATAAAAACAGTTGCAAAATTCAGGGGATTCCAGGCTGGCGTCCCGTATGCAGGAGCTTTTGTCAGCAAAACATGTATCCCCTGGGACTTACCAGAAGGATACTTCCTTAAAAGTCCTGATCTTTGCAGCATTAAAATATTTATCATACTTTGAAAGGAGAAAAAATGAAGAGCAAAATAGGAGTGGTTACTTCAACTTATCCTAATTTCAGCGGGACCGAAGCCATGGAAGGCATATCAAAAGCTGGTTTTAAATACATAGAGTTAGCATCAGCCCCTGCATTTTTTGAGCATATGCCCAGACCTGAAAAAAGCACTGATAAAAAAGTAGTAGATGATCTGCTCGAGCTGTGCAAAAAATATGGACTTACCTTTCAGACTATTGCCGGACATACAAGGCTGATGCAGGAAGATTCGGTAGAGAATTTCAAAGCTGTATTGGATTTTGCTGGTCTGGCAGGAGTCAGATTTGTCACTACCGATACAGGTGAAGTAAAGAATGCTGATGATGAGAAAAAGTTTTATGATGATATAGCAGAACTTGCTGATCATGCAAAAGATAAAGGCATCACCATATGTTTTGAGATGCATGGAAAATGGTGCAATAATGGCAGGAAGGGCGCAGAGATAATCAAGACCATAGAACACCCCAATATAAAGTTGAATTATGATACCGGTAATGTAATACTATATGGGAATACAAGACCTGAGGAAGATTTAAAATATGCCCTTCCCTATATGGGCCACCTTCACCTAAAGGACCATGGGACTGGCAAACTGGGCGAATGGAATTTCCCGGCACTGGGGAGTGGCGTACTTGATTTTGATAAAATATTCGACCTTTTAAAGGATTATGAGGGCCCCTCAAGCGTTGAGATGGAATTTGAAGGGAAAGAACATACTTTGGATGAAATAAATCAGGCCGTAAAGGAATCATTCGAATTTTTAAATAAATATGGTTTTGTCTGATTATCTTTAATCTCTTCTAAATAATGGGTAATGGAGTTTGAAAATGGTTAAAATCGCAATTTTAGGTGCAGGCTATATGGGCGACATACATGCAAATACATATGGTCAGATAGACGGGGCAGAAGTGGCTGCAATTGTTAACAGATCAGAAGAAAAGGGAAGAAAGCTGGCCAAAAAAACTGGTGCAGAATATTACGGAGATATTGATGAATTATTTGAAAAGTCTGATTATATAGATTGCGTGGATATCTGCGTTCCCACATTCTTACACCATGAAATGGTCTTAAAGACCGCTTCCATGAATAAGCATATATTTTGTGAAAAACCTTTGACACTGACTTTAGAATATGCTGAGGAAATGGTAGACGCAGTAAAAGACAGGAACATAAGATCAATGGTGGGTCATGAGCTCAGGTTCTGGCCTGAATATGTTAAAGCTAAAGAATTTCTCGAGTCTGGTGAACTGGGGAAACCCCTGCATGCTTTCTGCCAGAGACTGGCTTCATTCCCAGACTGGCATGGTAAAAACTGGGGATCTGATGAAAAATTAAGCGGCGGTGCGGCTCTTGATCTTCACATACATGATCTTGATTATATGCTGTGGTTATTCGGCAGGCCCGGCCTGGTAAAGGCACAGGGCGTCTATAATCCCGACATCATAAAACACGGGGGCCTTGTGCATATTGATACTGCTATTGAATTCAAGAACGGCGTGTCCGGGTTTGCCGAAGGCGGTTGGGCCTTCAGGGGAGCTTTCCCTTTTACCATGGTATTAAGAATACTTTGTGAAAAAGGTACTGTTGAATGGATATTCAGGGCAGGAAAAAATATAGAAGAAAGATTGCAGCAGTCAAACCTGACAGTCTTTAAAAATGACGGATCGATAAAAACCCTTGAAGTTGAGCAAAAAGACGCGTTCCTTTTGGAGCTTTCCTACTTTATTGACTGTATCAAGAATAACAGGCCGGTTAAAAATGCTACATTTGAAGATGGCCGAGATGCAGTAGAATTAGCACTGGCAGCCATAAGATCCGCAAAGGAAAAAACAGTTATAAAATTTTAACCTGGATCAGTATTAAGGACTTTCTATGACCAGGGGAAAACTGTTTTCGTATAGAATATTTACTTATGCTAATAGTTACATTTCCTGACTTCCGCACTTTTCTCCCTGATTTAGCCTGACAGATAACAAAATACCACAATATAAGAAGGAGAAAACCTGAAAGCTAATGCAGAGCCTTAGATATAATTATATATTGATATAAATATATAATTATATGATAGCATTTTGATATGTTTGTAAGAGTAAAAACTTCACCCAACAGTGCAGGAAGATCAGGGCAGATAGGTGCAGTCCATAAGAAAGGGTGAGAGAGTCCCCCGGAAGATAGTGCGCCATATAGGGATGGCTGAAAGATATATAATATTTTAAATATTGAAAGGTCTATTACAACATTATATTATAGAAAAATGTAGGTTGTGGTATCTTTAAATTTTCAAAAAACCTTTTTATAGTGTAGTTTTTGAAAAAGTGCGGAAGCCGGGAGCTTGGTATTATCTTCTGCAATGTGGACCAGCCTCGCATCAATATCCTTCTGCCCCCAACTGATTTAAATACTGCATCCAGCGGGTATATAAGATTTCACGGAAGGAATGCTGTAAACTGGTGGAAACCCGGACAGGCCTATAAGAGATATGACTATATGTACAGACAGGAAGAGCTTATAGAATGGCTGCCGCGAATAAAAAAGCTTTCTTC
>CAZDXU010000097.1:0-2768 GCA_964509585.1 uncultured Actinomycetota bacterium
TGTCTATTATTATATATTATGAATATTAGGTGTCAATAGAATATTTTTTAAATTATCTACTTTTAGATAGTATTATTAAAATATAATTTTCTTGGTAGCCCATAGGGGACTCGAACCAATTAGAAATTGCCAGAAGATAATGTCCTCAAGCTTGTTGATGGCGAATAAGTAAAAATAAAATAACCCGCCCCAATTACCCGTTATGCTTTTATTCTATTATTTTTCCTAACCCAATAGTCCTGCTCTTATAAGTCTTTCCAGTGAAGCATGTTCGGGGATGGCAGTCTTGATTATTAATCAAAACGGGAAGCAATCAGTGTCTGATTTATTGCATTTTAAGGATCGGCATCTTTACCGGTAAAGGGCAGGCAGACAAAAAAATGTTCGAAATATCCAATGCTATAATCTATAGAGAAGCCTGTTCTTATTGCCGGCCTGTCAGGGAAATTATTTCATTTTTAGGATATAATAAAGCTTAAAATATAAATATTATGCATGCATGCTGGGGTATGCATGCATAATTATTAGGAAGGGACCATGAACCAGCATATCAGTAATATCATAGAGGGCCTTATGAAAAGCTATAAGAGGGGCGATATATCCGAAAAAGCCTTCCTGGAAAATATAAAGGACTTCTATTTCGAAGATATCGGTTATGCCAAGGTTGACCATCACCGGCTGCTCCGCAGGGATTTTCCCGAAGTCATATATGGGACCAATAAGACCCCTGACCAGATACTGGAAATATCAAAAAAGATCCTTAAATACTCCCATATCCTTATGGTCACCAGGGCTGATAAGGAAGTATTTAGCCTGCTGAAAAGAAATATAAGCGACAGGGAGCTCAGGTTCGAATCAGGTATAATCTACACCCCCCTGGATATACCCGAAGAAGACCTGGCAGAGGGTATTACGGTAATATGCGGAGGCACTTCTGATATGGATATTGCGGATGAGGCAGCAATTACTGCCTACCTTATGAAGAACAAGGTAGATAAGATATATGATATTGGTGTAGCAGGCATACACCGGCTCATGAGCAATAAGGAAAAGCTGAAAAATTCCAATGTCATCATAGCTGTAGCCGGAATGGAAGGCGCACTTCCCGGTGTGGTGAGCGCCATGGTAGACTGCCCCGTAATAGGGGTTCCCACCAGCGTAGGGTACGGGGCAAATCTGGGAGGCATCTCTGCACTTCTTACTATGCTGAATTCCTGCAGTCCGGGAATATCGGTGGTAAATATAGATAATGGTTTTGGTGCCGGCTATACTGCTGGTATAATAAATAGGAAAAAATGATCTGTTACGGTTCCGGATGTGTAAAATAGGCAGGGATATATTATAATAGGGGGTAATAATTATAAAAAGTTATATGATCACAATTATTAATATTTATATTAAGGTATTTGATTTATATGGTTGATATAGATCTCAGGACCCAGAGGATCGGGGAGATACTGGTAAATAAAAACCTTATAACCCGGGAGCAGCTGGAAGAGACCCTCGAGACACAAAAGCATACGGGGAAAAAACTGGGAGAGATCCTGGTCAAGAAGGGCTTTATAAATGAGAAGACCCTGGTAGACCTCATATCATTCCAGAGAGGTTATGATACGGTAGAACTGGGAAGCATGAGGGACAGTATAGACCAGTCTGTGGCCAACCTTATATCAAAGGAATTCGCCTTCAAGAGGAAGGTATTTCCTTTCAAGCTGGTGGACAGCACCCTGCATGTAGCCATGATCGATCCCCGGGATATCAATGCCATAGACGAGATAAGGCTCCTTACCGGATATAATGTAAAACCCTTCATAACTACCCAGAAAGAAATAGAAGATATAATAAAGCAGTATACTTCTGATGACTATAGCCTGAAAGAAGTCCAGGAGATAATGAAGGATGCGGATCTTACCATCGCTGAAAAATATGAAGACGACATGGTGGAAAAGAATCCGCTGGTAAAGCTGGCCAACCAGATCATACTTAAAGCCATATCACTGAGGGCAAGCGATATACATATAGAACCACAGGAAAAGAACTGTACCATAAGGTTCAGGGTGGACGGAGTTCTGCAGAAGATAAAAGATGTGCCTAAAACGGTGCAGCGGCTTCTGATATCACGATATAAGATAATGGGTGGTCTGGATATAACGGAAAACAGGCTTCCCCAGGACGGAAGAGGCTCCATCAATTTCCAGAACAGGCTGATAGACCTGCGGTTTGCTTCCATACCCTCTGTTTATGGGGAGAATATAACCATAAGGATACTTGACCGGGATGACAGCGTATTTGATCTCAACAAGAGCGGGATGCTTCCCCAGGATTTTGAGAAATACAAACGCATGATAAGCATACCTCACGGTTCGGTAATAATCACAGGACCTACTGGATCAGGAAAGACGACCACGCTTTATGCCAGCCTGAACCGCATATCAAATGTAGAAAAAAAGATCTTTACCATCGAGGACCCGGTGGAGTTCCGTTTCCCCAATATCATACAGGTTCAGGTAAACCAGAAGATAAATATGAATTTTTCCCGGGGCCTGCGGTCTATGCTGAGAAGTGACCCTGATATTATAATGGTGGGCGAGATAAGGGACCTGGAGACTGCAAAAATAGCCATGGAAGCTTCTATAACCGGCCACCTTGTACTGACTACCCTTCACACCAATGATGCCCCTTCCAGCCTCACCAGGCTTCTGGAGATGGGAATAGAATCATATATGATCTCTTCTGCAGTAAAGTGTATTGTAGCCCAGAGACTGATA
>CAZDXU010000098.1:0-10605 GCA_964509585.1 uncultured Actinomycetota bacterium
AGCAGAAGTCATTAAAAAGGATTATGACGATAATGATGAAGAATGCATAGAAGAAGCTATTGAAAGCTGTCCTACAGAAGCTATAACAGCTGACTGACCACTTTCACTTTAAACAGTCCTGCTCCCTATGGGGCAGGACTGTTTAATTTTCCTTACTTACTGTTTCCTGCAGCTCTGCGCCAGCATATCCTTTATCACCAGTGCCAGGCCCCCAAGCCCGAACAGGATCCCGGCAAGCCTTATAAGCCAGCCTGCAATGGGTATGGAGAATAATATCATTATTATGACCAGCCCTATAAGATAAGCCAGTACCTTCCATCCATATTTATCCATATTAAGCGAAGTCTTTACCAGTATCACCCTTCCCAGAAGGTATGAAAGGAAAACAGTGCTGAGATAGATTAGGACCCCGTATAATATCAGCATCGCTGCATTGGAAGCCATGACGACTATGCCCACTCCGGACCCGATTATGGTTATAAGCAGGATCACGGATACAAGGAATAATATGAAAGATGCTATGGGGACGCCAAATAGCACAATTGCTCCTCCACCCACACAGTAGCCCAGCGTATCCTTCATCCTCTGGTTAAACTTGTGGAAGAAGCCAGGCATGACCGCTATCAGTATTATACCCAGGATAAAGAGCCCCAGGAATGCTATCAGCCTTCCTCCGATATAGGTAGCGGCAAAAACGGCCCATGCGCTTTTCCCGGTCTTTGGAGCCTTTACTTCTGCTTTTTCTACTATGGTCTCCTTTACCTCTCCGCCTATGACAGCCTCGCCGGATATATTGGCCCTGGTACTGGACCTGTAGATAAGGTCTCCGGTTATCTCTGCAGATTCGGTTACCTTTAGGCTCTCGACATCATCTATTTTTACATCCCCGTCTATTTTCCCGGAAATGGTTATGGAGCCTCCGTTGAGCAAAGCATCATCCTCTACCGTCCCTGATATGTCCAGGGTACCGCCAGTAAGGACAAGGATGCCCCCTACTACTGAAGATCCGGATATGGATATCTGCCCTCCGGCAGCGATCAGGTCATCGCCGACATTGCCGGATATAGCTATGGTGCCCCCGGCTGCCCTTATATCATCTCCTACATCTCCCCTGATGTCTATCATCCCCCCGGCTGCCATAAGGTCCTGGACAGTATCTGCTGTCACATTTATGCGCCCGCCGGCTATGACCAGGTCGCCTTTTACAGCTTCGGTTATAAAGATGTCTGAACCGAATACATACAGGTCATCATTAAAGTTTGTCGATAAGCTGCTGCCTCCTGCAGTTTCTGTATCCTGTGCCGATAACGGGGCTACAAAAAGCAAAAGAATAGCAGCAGCCGCTATCAGGAAAACCAAAATTTTCTTCATCTTATACCTCCATCGCGTGTTTCATCAATACTATTTTTCGGTCTTTGTAAAAAATAATCTTTTCTTTACCTCTCCCATGGTCCAGTAATAACCGTTTACATAGCAGAGTATATCCATCTTTCCGTAGTCGGGCTCCCCGCTTTCATCCATATATGCCTCATCCACATGGGCAGCCACTATCTTCCCCACGAACATATCGTGGGTCTTAAATGATATAGTATCCTCCAGCACACATTCCATATTTACCGGACACTGCCTTATAAGGGGGGCGTCTATCTTTTCTGCTTCATATTTCTCAAATCCGGTTAGCTGGAATTTATCGGTACTGTCTCCGTGGGTGGTGCCACACATATCTATCTGCTCCAGGTACTGTGCACCCGGTATGCACACGCCGAACTGTCCCGACTCCCTGATGACTCCCGCCGAATATTTTCCCCTGGAAATATTTATATTCAGCATATGGGGCGCATGCTCCACTATCCCGGTCCAGGATATGGGGATGATATTATCTGATATCTCCTTTTCTTTCCGGGATCTTACAGTGACCAGTACCACGGGAAGGGGGGCCAGGAAATTCTTTACATTCTTCAGCAATCTCATAATTCCTCCATGCCTTTATTATTTACCATCATTCTGGTAGTATTCCTTTCCATAATTATACAAATAATATGCTTTGTAATAAAATTAAAATTTATTAAATATATAATATGAAAAAGCTGGACATCAGTATAAAAGATCCTGAAGGACTGCATGCCAGGCCGGCATCCAGGCTGGTGCGCCTGTGCCACTCATTCGAATCAGATATAATGATACGTTTTGCCGGTACAGAGGCAAATAGCAGAAACATAACCGAGGTCCTGTCCCTGGGAGCTGAAAAGGGCGACATCATAAGTTTTGTAATAAAGGGCAGCGATGAAGAGGAGGCCGTGCCGGCATTACTGGAGATGATGGGCGAAAGCATCCCCGGAGGAAGGAAGCAGGGCTGATTTGGAAATCATAAGGGGTGTTCCCGTAACCGGGGGCATAGTCATGGGAAAGATACTCAGGTTCTCTTCAGCGCCGTTAAGCCAGAAGACACTCCTGCAGAAGCTTTCCCGGGAATTCCATGACCTGGACCTTGGTGATATAGGCAGGATAAAGATCTTAAGGGACAGCCTTTATGAGAAGATATCCGGCAGGGAAAATATTGAGACAGAAGTAAAAAACCTGAAAAAAGCGGTAAGGGAGGCTAAAAACCAGCTGGCTTCTTCCAGGAGGAAACTGGCAAAAGACATCAGTCCCAAATTCGCCGAGATAATAGATTTCCAGGTCCTTGCCCTAAAGGATACCAATATATACAGGAGGGCCATAGACCTCATAAGGGAGTATAATATTTCTTCCTATCTTGCCCTTTCCATAATATTCAATGAGAGGATCGAGCTATTAAGGAAAAGCAATAATGAAAAATTCAAGAACAGGACCTATGACCTGGTAGACCTTTATAACCGGCTGGTAAGCGGGCTGAAGCAGGGTTCCGGAAAAAGCGACACACCTTCGGCCGGAAGCAGTGGAGATGACCTTATACTGGCAGCCACCAAGATGTATCCCACCAACCTGGCAGAAATAGACCTTAAGAAAGTAAAAGCCATAGTAGTCGAAAGGCAGAATATACAGTCCCATACTTCCATCCTGATAAGATCGCTGAAGCTGCCGTACCTGATAAAGACAGAAAAACCGGTCCGGGATATAAGGAACGGCAGCATGGCAATACTTGACTGCTATAAGGGAATCCTGATGATCCAGCCCGATGAAGAGACGCTGCAAAGATATAAAGCCAGTCCCGTGCCCGCAGACCGGAGGTATGATAAAAAAGGCCTGAAAGCCAGGGGGAAGTTCCGGGTCTTTGCCACTGTAAACACCCTGGAGGAGGCCGCTGAGGCTGCCCGTATCGGTGTCGACGGAATTGGCCTTTTCAGGACGGAACTATCTTTCCTCAATGGCGATATCGGCCTGAAGCTCAAGGATCAGGTCTCAGCCTATACGAAGATCCTGGAGATGTTTCCCAAAAAGGCGGTGATGATAAGGACCCTGGACCTGGGAGGGGACAAATCCTCGTTCCTGAACCTTATCTATAAGGACGAGCTTCCGGAAAGGAAGAAAAAGCCCCTTATAAATAAGCTGTACAGCCGCCAGATGGAGGCGCTTTTAATGGCCTCCGCTTCAGGAAAGCTAATAATGGCATTTCCCATGATATCCAGGCCGGAAGATATCATATCGCTGAAGGAAAGGATATCAGATATCAGGGGAAATAATAAGAACCTGCCGCAGGAAGACATCCCCATATGCGCTTTTATCGAATCCCCGGCTGCCGTATACAGCCTGGATGCAATACTTGATAATTGTGATCATATAAATGTAGGGACAAATGACCTCCTTTCGCTTATATATGCCCGGTCCAGGCAGATCAGCAGGCCTTCCGGCAATGAAGATTACCTGCAGCCTCCCACCATAAAGGTCCTGGGGGACATAATTGAAAGATCCCACAGCAAAGGCAGGAAAGTTACCATATGCGGAGGCATCACTTCAAGCCCCAAGTTCCTGCCCATACTGGCAGGGCTGGGAGCTGACAGCATAAGTGTGGAACTTAAGAGATATCAGTCTGTCAGGGATTTTCTTTACCGTACCGACCCTGCCGAGTGCGGGATGCTGGTAGAAAGATTAAAGAAAGCCCGGGACAAGAAAGAAATAATAAGGGAACTCAGCCTGTTAAGCCCTGACCGGTGATCATACTGCTTCCTGTCCCCGGCCCAGTTTCCTGTACGGTTATATCATATACTTCATATCATAAGTTGTGCTGGGATATGAAAAGATCATATCCTTTATCTCGGGTGCCTTTATTCCCGTCTTCATGGCCAGCATGACAAAGTTTATGGTCTCTTCTGCCATGGGTCCCATTATATGAGCGCCCAGGATCCGGTCAGTATTTTCCTCTATGATCATTTTATAGCCTGTCTTTTTAAGTCCCAGCCTCCTGGAATTATACCATCCGGTAGAGTCGGCCGTATTGACCCTGTATTTTAAGCCCTTCTTTTGAGCCTCTTCTTCTGTAAGGCCCACAGATGCCAGCGGAGGGATGGTAAATACCACGCTGGGAGTCATGGAATAATCAACAGTCCTGCTGTTGCCGTTTATTATATTATGCGCGGCAGCTTTTCCCTGCATGCTTACAACCGGGGTAAGCGGCTGGCCTATGGAAGCAACGTCCCCCGCTGCATATACCTTTGGATTGGATATGCTCTGCAGGAATTCATTTACCAGCACTCCCCGGTCCTCTTCGACATCGCCTTTTTCCAGTTCCAGGAGCCCGGTATTGGGGATCCTTCCGGCACCATGGACGGCCATATCACAGGTAAAGGCTTTATCCCCGCACTCGATATAAAGGCTTCCGTTTTTTTCCTCTATCTTCTCCGGCTCTATCCCGGGGATAAACTCTATGCCTGCTTTCCCGGTAGCTTCCAGCAGCATATCCACCATATCCCGGTCAAATTTTTTCAGGGGCCTTTTGCTCCTGTGGATTATCTTTACATCGGCTCCTGCCCGGACCGCTATATGGGCCAGCTCAAAAGATATATAGCCCCCGCCCACAAAGATTATCCTGGCGGGAAGCTTTTCTGTCTCCATAAATATATCACTGGTAGTAAGAAGGCCAGCTCCGGGAAAATCCAGTTTCCTGGGGATGGAACCGGAGGCTATGGCAATAAATCCGGCAGAATATTCGCTTCCGTTTATTAAAAGGGTATTTTTTCCGGTGAAACTGGCTGTGCCCTTAAATGTCCTGATACCGTTTTCATTGAACCCTTTTTCCTGCTTTTCCGGTACGTTGTCAATGAAAGTTTTTTTAAATTCCATGAGTTTTCCCCAGTCAAGTTTAAGGGAACCTTTTACCATATCATCCATATTATCCTGGCTGTCGATGATATCTGAAGCGCCGTGAAGCACTTTTTTGGGATTGCAGCCCCTGAGGGCACAGGTTCCTCCGAAAGGAGAGCAGTCTACTATGGCAGTTTTCATACCTGCTTCCTTGCACCTGTAGGCCACGTTTTGACCGGAGGCTCCGGTACCTATTACTATCAGGTCAAAGTCATCTTTCATGTCTATCATCTCCATAATTATATTATTTTACTACCCGCCACAGGCTGTCCGCGAAATACCTGTTGCTATCAAAAAAGTTCTCGACCAGCTGGAAATTATTCTTTTCTGCCATCTCCTCAATGTCTTCAACTGTATATTTATATGATGATTCGGTATGGATGGGCTCGCTGGACCTGAAGTTAAACTGCCATTTGAGCTCGTCTATGAAGACAACTTGTTTTTTCCTGCTGATAAGGTAGCTCTGTATGGCCCCCTCCACTACATCGTAGGTGGCATAGAAATCAAACTGGTCCGGGTCGAAATTGCCCCCCAGCTCCCGGTTTATCCTTTTCAGCAGGTTCTTGTTAAAGGCTCCGGTTATTCCCTGGCTGTCATTATATGCCTTTATCATCATCCGGATATCTTTTTTAAGATCAAACCCTATAAAAACCAGGTCGCCGTCATTAAGGGCGCGCCACAGGCTGGAGAGGAAGACTCCCGCCTTTATGGGCGTAAAATTCCCGATATTAGATCCTAAAAAAAGCACCAGGTTTCTTCTGTGGTTCTGGGAAGACAGCCAGTAGAGACCCTCGAAATATTCAGAGACCAAACCCCTGGTATCCAGTCCGGGAAATCTTTCACTGAGATTATCTATAAGCCCGCTTATAGCATCCTCGGAGATATCTATGGGGAAAAAATGGAATTTAAATCCTTCATGCCTGAATCCCTCCAGGAGTATGCTTGTCTTTATCCCATCGCCGCAGCCCAGCTCTATAAGATTGAATTCCCTGTCGCTGATATTTTTGCAGATATGACCCCTTTTTTCCTGTAGAAGGCCCAGTTCTGTACGGGTAAGGTAATACTCAGGAAGGGCGGTTATCTTCTGGAACAGCTTGCTTCCTTCCCTATCATATATATATTTTGAGGGAAGCCACTTCAAGGACTGGGAAAGACCGATAAGCACATCATTGGCAAATTCCTGGTGCGTCTTCTGCTTTATATTGCTTTCCTGCCCGAAAAGCCTGTAGCTCTGGTCAGCCATTATCTCCCCTATTTACATGGAATAAACCTTATGATATTCCTTGAATCGATTATTATATCCTTTATTATATCAAGTGCTGAGGCAATTTCCTCCCGGGTGGTCCTGTGACCCAGCGAGAACCTCAGGGAACAGTGCGCGTCTTCCTCATCCAGTCCCATAGCCAGGAGCACATGGGAGGGTTCAGGCGAACCTGAATGACAGGCAGAGCCTGAAGAGAAGTAAAGACCCCTCCTGGCTGCTTCCAGCACTATGGATTCACCCCTTATCCCGGGAAGTACCACATTCAAAGTATTAGGGAGCCTGCTCTTCCTGCTGCCGCTGAATATATAATCCGGGACTATCTCCTTAATGCCTGCTTCCAGCATGTCGCGCAGTTTTTCAGTCTCAGAAGCATTACTCAGGTTTTCCGGTATATTGCCAGCCGCCCTGCCAAAACCGGCTATACCCTGAACATTTTCTGTGGCAGACCTTATGCCGTATTCCTGTCCTCCTCCGTGTATCAGGTATTCCAGCCTGACGCCCTTCCTTATATATAATGCACCCACTCCCTTGGGGCCGTATACCTTATGGGCAGAGATTGTGAGAAGATCTGCTCCCAGCTCTTCTATATCCACCTTTATTTTTCCCAGGGCCTGCACCGCATCGGTATGGAAGAGGGCGCCGTATTCCCTGGCTATACCGGCAAGCTCCCTTACCGGCTGTATGGAGCCGGTGATATTATTTGCCAGCATCACTGTCACCAGGCAGGTACGGCCATCAATAGTCTTTTCCAGCTCTTCCGGAGACACCAGACCCTGTCCGTCTGCCGGCAGGTAGCTCACCCTGAATCCCCGGGTCTCAAGCCATCTGCAGCTGTTAAGCACTGCGGCATGCTCTATGGCCGAGGTGATTATATGGTCCCTTTTTCCCTCATTTGCCAGCGCCGCCCCTTTTACAGCTATATTATCCGATTCCGTGCCTGAACCGGTAAACACTATCCTTTTTGTGGTACAGTTCAGCTGCCGGGCAATGCTGCGTCTTGCATCCTCGATAATCTTTTTTGCCTTCCTGCCCTGGCTGTGTATGCTGGAAGGATTCCCGTATATATGGTTTACCTCCGATATGTATTCAGCCGCATCCGGTGCCATCTCAGTGGTAGCATTATTGTCCAGATATATGGGGCTGGCTGTTTCTTTTATATCTGCTGTTTCAAGAACCGGGGAACCGGTCTCACCGGAACCAATGATCACGGGATCCCCCCTGTCTCCGGCTTTTTCTAACTGGCACAGCAATGCCTTATATACCGGAAAACCGGATATAGGATCATAGTTTTCCATATCGGTAAGGTCATTAATATTGCATTTCTGCCAGGCCCGGGGGCCGACCGGTCCTCCGCAGGCATGATCTGCATTGATGCATCCCTGCATTATATCACCGGTGACCAGCGCCCTCTGGGTTATGCTTCCACGGGGAGTCACTATGTTTACCATATCCCCGCTGGAGATCCCCCTACTGCGGGCATCTTCGGTATTTATCATGACTGCCGGCTCCGGCCTTTCCCGGTTCAGGCCTTTTATTCCGTGATGCTGGGTATGGAAACTGGTATTTACCCTGGCTCCCGAATTGAATATAAGGGGGAACTTTTTGGCCAGGTCCGGTCTTGAAGAAGGGCTCTCTGCCGGCTCGGTATATTTGGGAAGAGGTTCATATCCGTGATCCTCCAGTATGCCGGAAGCTATCTCGAATTTCCCGGAGGGAGTATCAAATCCCGGTTTTCCGTCCTTTCTCAGTCTGCCTTTCTCCCACTTTTTGTACTGCATCATCTCAGTATCAACCGATACCGCGCCTCCGGCCTTCCGCACATCCTCCGGCGTAAACCCGGAACCCTTGAGCACATATTCCAGCAGTTCATCTTCGGTCTGGGGATAAAGATGGCCGTACCCCAGCCTTTTTGCCAGTTCAGCCAGTATAAAGACATCGCTCCTGGCCTCGCCCAGCGGCTGGATAAGCCTCTCCCTTATGCGGAAAAGGGAGCCATAAGTCATATATGATACATTTTCAAAATAGGTCGCGGCAGGAAGGACTATGTCTGCATATGCAGAATCGGCGGTAAGCTGCCTGTCTATTGTCACCAGGAAATCAAGATTATCAAGGGTCTTCCTCCATATGTCGGGCCGGGGCCAGGATGTGGTTATGGAACTACCCAGGATGATAAGGGAGCGTATGCGGTATGGATCACCTTCAAGGACTGATTTTGGCAGTGCTGACGCATGGGCTTCGTCCCTGTATTTTATATATAACGGGAACCTGTCCTTTCCCAGCCTGGGGCCGGTATCGGGATTTTCAACATGACCGTCCCTGTTTATGGGAAATTTATTAGAGTCCATGGAAAAGCAAAGCCCGCCCGGGACATCCAGCTGTCCGGCCAGGGCCCACAGGATAAGTGCCGCCCTTATATTCTGCACGCCGCTATTGCTGTATTCCATCCCTGTATACATAAGCTGGGACACTCCCTTTGCCCCGGCGATCCTTCTTGCCAGCTCCGCTACCGTCTCTTTTTTTACCCCGGTTATATGCTCCACCACTTCCGGCCGGTAATGCTGGACATATCCGGCCAGTTCGTCGAATCCCACAGTCCATTTATCTACGAAATCCTCATCATAGAGCTCTTCTTCTATGAGGACATTTATCATGCCCAGTGCCAGGGCTCCATCTGTGCCCGGCCTTATGGGCACCCAGTCTCCCCCGGTCATCTTTACCGTTGCTGTCCTCCTGGGATCGATGACTACCGCTTCTGCTCCCCTTTTAGCGGCTGCCATTATCCTTTTCATGTCTATGGGTGGCAGGTCGGTAGCAGGGTTTGTACCCCATACTACTATTAGTTCGGAATTCTCGATATCCGAATAGGTGTTCATAAACATCCTGCCCATGGTCACATGGGGAGCTATCATTCCGAAGGCCACATAACACAGTGCCCCCACACCCATGGTATTGGGGGACCCGAAGGGAAAGAGCACGCTGCTGGCCGATGAGACAGCTACTCCTTTTGGCTGGTATATGTCACAGAAGGAAAGCTCGAAGCTTCCCACCCCGGTATAGATGGCATTGGCTTCGGCGCCGTATTCCTGTCTTATATGGAAAAGCCTGCCGGTTATAATATCATATGCTTCATCCCATGATATTCGTTCAAGATCAAAGCTGCCCTTCTTGCCTTTTCTTTTCATGGGATAAAGAAGCCTGTCTTTGGAATATATTATCTCACTGGCATGCTCACCCAGGCGGCATATGATGCCCATGGGCGATTCCCTGTCCGGCCTTATACTCTCTATCCGGCCCTTATTATCAAACTGCGCTATTATCCAGCAGCCGGCGCTGCAGATACCGCATATTCCTTTCTTCTCCATAATATTATTATATAGAATAAACGTATGTTGGCAAAATGAGTTATAAGAACTTGTTTCTGGATCCCAAACCTATATCTCTACATTATTATTCAATAGTTACAAGCGAACTTAATATGGCTGAGGGTGATATTATCGATACATACCGGGGACTGTGGGAGATAGGGGAGACCTTTGGGGTGACAAAACAGGGGTTTTAAAGGTGAGAGAAATTTTTATTTTTCAGAGCTTTGTTATTAGAACTCCCCTTGGTTTTTGCACCAATAAAAATTAAAATTATGTCTAGACAAATTAAAATTGTAATATTCTTAAAAAGAGGTGTTATTTAAGTGACATATATGAACTTAAACCTGGAGAAAGAAAGAGATCTGATACTGGAAAAAATAAAAATAAAAAAAATCAGGGATAATCTTGGTTTTTCAAGAACCAAACTTGCACAAATCATAGGAATAAGTGATAAGAGTATTTACCGCTGGGAACATGAGGTTAATATAAAACCCCATCATGATTCAGCTTTAAGAATCTCAAAATTAAAAGAACTGGAGGAAAAACTTCTGGATACATTTACAAGAGAAGATGCAAAAAAATGGCTAAATACTCCCAAACTTCAAGAAAAATACATCTGTAAAAATAAAATCGGATAAGAAGTTATTTTAGATTCTACTATTGAATTTTTCTCTTATACATGGATTGTTTCTGATA
>CAZDXU010000099.1:0-3158 GCA_964509585.1 uncultured Actinomycetota bacterium
ACTGCAGGGTTCGCCGAATGCATCCAGTTCCACCTTTTCTCTGGTCACTTCTACTTCGGCATAGGGCACCGATCTCCTGGTGGAATTCTCCATATACAGAACCAGAGAATCTTTTAAAGGCTCATATCCGCATACGATGCCGGATCCATGAGCACATTTGACCTTTATTCCGGGCTCGGGAGCATTGTCTACAAACTCACGGTAGGTCTCGTATTCATAATTCAGGCAGCACATGAGCCGGCCGCATATGCCGGAGATCTTAAGCGGATTAAGGGGCAGGTTCTGGTCCTTGGCCATCTTTATGGATATGGACTCAAAATCGGTAAGAAAACTCTTGCAGCAGAGATTCCTGCCGCAGGGGCCTAGTCCCCCGATGATCTTGGCCTCATCCCTGACCCCGATCTGCCGCAGTTCTATCCTTATCTTGAAATGGGAGGCCAGCTCCTTTACCATCTTACGGAAATCAACCCTTTTTTCCGAAGTAAAGAAAAATATCATCTTGCTCTTGTCAAAAAGTACATGGACATCTACCAGTTTCATGGAAAGTCCATGTTTCTTTGCCAGTTCACCGAACTTTTTCCAGCCTTCCTTCTCCTTGCTGCGGTTAAGGTCGTCTACGGAAAGGTCATAATATGTGGCTTTCCGGACCAGCTTGCTGAGGGGAGTGGTGATATCCTGCTCCTTTACCTCTACCATGGGGACCGCTACTTCCCCTATCTCAAGAGCGTCCTCGAAGCTGCATATAACCTTATCGCCTATGTCCACCTTTATGCCGGCAGGATCATAGTAGTGGACAGAGTCATTTTTCTTAAACATTATTCCTATCATCAAAGCCATCAGCTTCACCTCATGTCTTAAGGCCCATGACCCTGAGGAAAATACTGTCCAGGGCAAGCTCTGCATTCAGCGAGTAGCCCAGGTGTATCCTGTTTATCTCTATATTTTCCATGGTCTTAAGTATATTTGCCGTATCCAGGCCTTTTAAATTATTATTTATAAAATTAAAGTTTTTTTCAAAATTAAGTTCTTCCCGGCCCGCTCCCATCTTCACCGAGATAATATCTTCGAGCCAGGCAGATATTATATCAAAAACCCTGCATATGCCCAACTTATTAAATTTGGACAGCTGCCTTTTGTGCCGGGACCTGAGAACTTTTACATACCTGTCTATATCTTCTTTGACATAGCCGCTTTCCCTGATATCATCTATCTCCCGGTCCAGGCCAGACTTTATGCCTGCCTCCAGCTTCCTGAGGATTTCCATTATCCTGAGCGAAAGGTCCATAAGGGCGGTGCTTATCCCGCCGCCGGCCATCATCTCCCTGATGCCGTCGTTTATGTATTTTTCCAGTACCTGGAATTCTTTTCTTTCTTCCGGGACCTGTTCAAACTTAAGGTCCCACCTGTAGACAAGACACCTGGATACTATGGTGGGAAGCATCACCGATATATCCTCGGACAGGAGTATGAATACAGATCCAGGATCGGGAGGATCCTCAAGAGTCTTCAGCAGCCGGTTCCCCGCTTCGGCATTCATGAGTTCTGCTTCCTTTATTATACATATCTTCCTTCCCGGGCCATAGGCGCTCATGCCCATAAATTTCTTCAGGCTGGTCACCTCCTCCACCCTCAGGATATTGCCCTCCGGCTCTACTGCCAGCACATTGGGATGGACGCCGTTGACTGTATTTATGCATATGCTGCACTGCCCGCAGCCTCCTTCATGGCAGTTGATGCCGGCAGCAAATGATAATGCCAGCCTGTATAGCCGGGAGGCATTATTACCGGTAAAAAGATATGCATGGGAGACATGCCCCTGTCTTATCATGCCGGAAAGAAGTCCTATATTGGAGTTGTTTAAGCTGTTATCTGTAAGAAAATCCATTTCCTGGAATATCTTCATAACTTTTCCAGCTCCCGGTCCACTTTTTCCCGGATGGCTGCAAATACTTCCTGTATGGGCAGACCGGCATCTATCTCAGTTATCCTGTGGCCGAACCTGACGGCAAGCCTCCTGTAGCCCCGGCATATTTCCTGCTGGAAGCTATCCTTTTCCATCTCTATCCTGTCAGGGCTGGTGCCTGACAGCCTTTTCCTGCCTTTTTCGAAATCTATGGAAAGCAGGAAAGTCAGGTCGGGCTCAAGACCGCCTGACGCCCAAAGGCTCATGTCCAGTATATCCTCCACGCCCAGTCCCCTGGCCATGCCCTGGTATACTATGGTGGAGTCAAAGAAACGGTCGCAGATGACTATCTTTCCCGACTCCAGCCCCGGACTTATCACCTTTTCCACCAGCTCCGCCCGGGAAGCCTGGAAAAGAAGCGTCTCTGCCCGGGGAGACATACCTGTGTTTTCCCGGGAAAGAAGCATATGCCTGATCTTTTTGCCCAGCCCGGTTCCCCCGGGCTCAATGGTGTTTACGACCTGGTACCCGGCTTTTTCCAGGTATTCCGTGAGCATCTTGATCTGGGTAGTCTTGCCGGAACCGTCGGTTCCCTCAAATGTTATAAAGAGACCCCCCTTATCAAGCATATTTCTCCCCATACTTCTTGTTTAGGTGTTCCTGGTATTTGTCTGTCAATAATGCTTCAAGTTTAAATAGATCGCCTGAGTCATGATAGAGCTTAAAGGCATAAGCCCTGAATTCATTATAATCAGTTATATCCCCGTATATAAGCTGTGAGTCTTTAGCAACATGATAGCGGAACAGGGGATCGATCCTGTGAAGTGATTTAATATCAAGTTCCCTCTCATTATTGTTTCCGAAGACCCTTTCCACATCAGAAAATATATTCAAGATGGTCTCGTCATCTAAAGGCTCCCTGCCAAGTATCCCGATATCAAGGTCACTGCCGGGCCTGGCCCTGCCGGTTGCATATGAACCATGAAGGATGATCAGTTTCAACCCATATTTTTTTCCGATCATTTTTATTCTATGCCTCTGTGTATCAGTTAATCTCATCTTGTCGTAAACTTCTCCATCAATGCATTATGCAATTAAGTATAAATAAAAATATTCAATATTAAAAGATAGGACACCCGCCCGCACTTAATATATGAAAGGAATGATCCTGTATTTCACTTTATCGGTGTATTTATCCCAGAGCTCTCCGTATTTTGCCCTGCAGACTTTGTCGTCATCAGCCTGGCGGGTCAGC
>CAZDXU010000100.1:0-4821 GCA_964509585.1 uncultured Actinomycetota bacterium
ATTTTCTTCCAGGTCGAAGTCGGCAATCTTTCTGATTGGAAGCTTTAGATACCTCCCCTTTCCAGTGGCGGCGATGCTTCCGTCAGGAAGCACTATCTCCCCCTCCCCTTTAAATATCCTTCTATTTTCTTCGGTAAGCCTGGTAACCACTTTTATATCTTCTTCCAGGGGAATGGGCTTTTTAAATTTTATGCTGAACTCCAGAGTGACGCCCCAGACGTCCTCATCCCTTCCCATATTTATATTGCGCCCTATAGTCTCATCCAGTATGGCAGCGGCTATGCCGCCGTGAAGCCTTCCGGGATAGCTCTGGTGCTCCTGCCCGGGCCGGAAGACGGCTATCAGTTCATCTTTATCGGTCTCATAGAAGGAAGCTTTCAGCCCCGCATCATTCTTCTTGCCGCATATAAAGCACATCTTAGAGCTTTCCTGCTTTCCGGTTACCCTGTATCTCATATCACCTTACCCCGTAGAGGACAAACAATGCTATCCCCCCTGCCAGGGCGAGGCTGGCAAATACATATGCAGCGATGGCAGCACCATTATCGCTTATCTTTCCTCCCAGCTTCTTCTTCATCATCCTCATTATAGAGGGCGGCCTCTTGATGGCTATTGCATATACTATAGCCGCATACACCACGCAGGCTATTCCCCCGATCATATAACCCATAATGATCTTCCTTTCATATATATTATTTCAAACATATCACTGCAGTCCCTTCACGATCCTGGGCGCCAGCAGGGCATATATTACGGCGCAGATTACGGCGATTATCCCTACATACAGTATCAGCTGGAGCCAGGTGCCGCTCTGCGAAAGTATCATATCATTGGCACGGTATGCCCAGTAGAAAGGGGACCAGTAAAAGAATATCTGCCAGTTTCCCTTTACGAATTCATATCCGGCGATGGATCCTGCCATGGGAAGGAAAAGAAGCTTTACGCTGCCGGCAGCCTCCATGAAGTCATCGCTGTTAAGGCCCTGCAGGAATCCTATTATCAGGCTTATCATGGTAACTGACAGCACCACCAGGGCAGCCTGCCCCAGGTTTACTGAATAGAAGCCGGTTATAAAGATGACGGCTATGGATGATACAATGGCTACAACTATCCCCGTGAAACCCTTGCCCATTATAAAGGCCCTCCTGGAAGTGGGGGTCACATTTATGGCTGCCACCGTCTGGTCCACTTTTTCTTCCAGTATGTTTATGGATATAAGCATACCCGCCAGCATGGTGATAAGGAGCAGCAGTATATTTACCAGCATCTTTTTTACCGGAGGCACAGTCCTCCCGAACTCTATTATCTCCGACCGGGCATCCTCCAGCTGTACATCCGATTCATACAATACATTGAGGAGTTTTGCATATTCCACTACTGACTGCGGTTCGTTTCCCTGGGTCAGTATATAATAGCTGCCGCCGCTGGAAAGCACTCCTATAACATCATCCCTGGCTCCTACCCTTTGTTCGACTTCCTGTTTGCCGGCCATCAGCTCTACATGGGCAAAATCGTCAAAATACCGTGCCTGCTCCCGGTTTTCTGCCTCTACCAGGGCCAGGTTGACACTGGTATCGTTTATGCTGGGTGTTAGAAAGTTAATGCCCACTGCCAGGATCAGGGGTATGGCCAGCATATATATAGTCATAAACTCCCTTAAGTTTATCCTTATGTCCCTTATAAATATAAACCATATTCTTTTTAGCATGTTTATCCCCCTACCCTGAGTGTCCTCTTGAACCGGATATCTGTCAAAACAAATAGTACCGCCCCTGCCGCCAGGAATCCGGCGCTGGTATAAAGGGGATATGCTATGTCTCCTGCAGGAAGCATTATCTCCCTGAAGGCCTGGAGAATGGGGTATGTGGGTATCAGTCTTACCCAGAATGGGTCCCATCCCGGGATAAAATAGGCAATTCCCGGGACCATAAGTATAAAGAAAAGAAGATATATGACCCCGAATGCCTTGGTCATATTGTCATGAAAGCTTGCCACCAGCAGGCCCGCCACCGAAGCAAAAAACCCTATAGACAGCAGCAGCAATATGACCAGCCCGTAGTTTATGGTAAACCCCATCACCGGCATAATTATTATAAGTCCTGATATTACTGTGGTTAAGAGGAGGACCATCACCTTGCTAAGTATATATATGCCTATTGATGAGGAGGTGACTGCATATGCCTCTATGACTCCCTCCTTTTTATCCAGGAAGATATAGGCTGCCATTACAAACATGCCCATAAGGCTGCCGGAAAATGCCACTATGGGCGGCAGCGTGTTTTCCCTGTCCGAAAGCGGCTCGAATCCTGAAGTAAGCGAACGTACTTCCTGCTCATCTATACGCTGCTGCAGCACTTCGCTGCTTTCATTAAGTACTATCGACAGCAAATTTTTCAGTCTGGCAGATTCATATCCCTGCAGGTAATACCTGTAAAAAAGCCTGTTTTGGCCATCCAGCGTCACAACTACGCCCGGGTTCCCCTCCGAATCAGCCAGTTCCCTTACCGCTTCCTCGCTATCCAGTATATATATCTCCTGCTCCTCCGTCCGGATGAGCCTGGCCTCATATATGCTGCCCCCGGCCTCCAGCTTTACCGTCTCAGTGCTGCTGCCGGGATCCTCCAGCAGGGCATCTATAAACATCTCCTTTCCCTGCCTGGAAAGGTCAAGGTGAAGATATTCTACGGTGGTAGTCCTGAAGTTTTCCGGGATAGCAAATAAGACTACCAGCATCAGGACAATGGCAAAACCCAGTTCCACATAGAAATAGAAGCCCCTGGAAGCCAGGATAAGCTCCTTTTTGAAACTGCTCCATAGTTTCATATCAGGCAAGCCCCCTTCCAGTGACTTTTATAAAGATCTGTTCCAGGTTGGCTTCCTTGGTGTGCATGGTGATTATCTCATTTTCCCTTATGATCTTTTCCAGCTTATCCTTATCTTTGTCGATGATGGTGGAAAGGCAATCCTTCTTCACCTGGCCATTATGGGAATATTCCACTTCCACCAGTTTCTCCCCGTACTGCAGCCTGAGGTTCCTGGGCGAGTCAATAAGCTTTATTACGCCGTCTACGATAAATGCCACCCGGTCACAGAGCTCCTCGGCAATAAACATATTATGAGTGGTAAGGAATACGGTCACGCCCTCTCTGTTCCGGTCCTTTATTATATCCTTGATGACGGCTGCAATAGCAGGGTCAAGCCCGGTAGTGGGTTCATCCAGAAACCACATGGTAGGGTTATTGATCATGGAACGGGCAAAGGTCAGCCTGTGCTTCATGCCTTTGGAGAACTCCTCAGTCCTTATATTCTCCTTGCCCTTCAGTCCCACCAGATCAAGAAGCTCATCCGGGTCCCTGGTATCTACATCAAACAGCCTCCTGTAAAAACTTAAGTTTTCCCTGGCCGTCATCTTGCTGTAGACATTGGACTGCTCAAAGGACATTCCTATCCTGTTAAACATCTTTCTCTTAAGCTTCTTTATGTCATATCCGGCTACGGTCACATCCCCTTTCTGCAGCTGCAGCAGTCCTGTAAGTATGCCCTGGGTGGTGGATTTCCCTGCCCCTGAAGGACCCAGGAAACCAAATATCTCGCCCTCGCCTACTTCAAAATTTACATCCCTGACCGCATAATCATTATTTCTAAGATAAGAATGATACAGTCCCTTAACTTTTATCATAACCAGCAACCTTCCCTTCCCCGGTCCCAATGCCGTGCTTTAAAAAATCTATCAAAAGATCGATTATGTCTATCATGTTCTCATCAAATCTTGCCGCCCCGGCTTTTCTGCCTTCCTCTGTCTGGAAATAATATTCTATGGAGCTTACGCTGAGGGTTGAGATGGTGTGACTTATAAAAGCCAAGTCTATATCTGCCCTCACTTCTTTCTTTTTAATGGCTGTCTTAAGAAGCTCAGTGTATATATTCCTGGCATTTTCCTGACCGAGCCCCAACATTTCTTTATATATGGGATGTTCCCTGTTCTTAAACAGCCAGTCCCCCATCATGGTGACCTCCGGATTATTGGCGGCAAACCTGAGCCCTTCCAGGAACAGCTTCCTTATCAGCCCGAAAAAGTCGTATTTATGGCTTCTTTCCATGACTGGCGCCAGAGCTTCTGCCTTCTTTTTGGCCACCCTGGCGATCAGGTAGAAATACAGGTCTTTCTTGTCGTCAAAGTACTGGTAGAAACTGCCCTTGGCAATACTGCAGTTTTCCACGATCCTGGTGACGCTTGCCTTATCATAGCCATATTCGGCAAACTCTTTTATGGCTGTCTTTTCTATATTCCTCCTCTTGTGGTCCGGAAGGTTATAGAAAGTCTCCTTCGGCAATTAAGTCCTTTCTTATATATGACTATAGAGTCATATGACTATTGATTCACATTCTATGCTGATTACCCCTTCCTGTCAAGATATTTCCATCTCTGTGGGCATTTATTACTTATAACTCTGAAAGCTGTTTTTATTTGCCTTAATCTTATAATCAAATAAAATAGTTACTAAATACAAAGATGGAGAGCAGGCAGGCTTTATGAAGGCAATGTTTTTAAACCGGACCGGCAGGATAGATCCAGGAAACATAAGTGCCCGGCCGGCTGGAAAAACTGGAGGATCTATGCCCTTGCAGCTGGCTGATGTTCCCGTACCCAGCCCCGGACCGGATGAGATACTGATAAGGATAACGGCCTGCGGAGTATGCCATACAGAACTTGACCAGATTGAAGGAAGGATAGCCCCTCCCCGGCTCCCCGTGATACCGGGACATCAGCCCGTGGGAATAGTTGAGGATATAGGCAGCAGGGTGACAAAGTTTAAGAAA
>CAZDXU010000101.1:0-6836 GCA_964509585.1 uncultured Actinomycetota bacterium
TATCCTTCCGCCCGGTTTTAATACCCTGAATACTTCCTCAAACACCCTGTCTTTCTCCGGGGATAGGTTTATCACGCAATTGGATATGACAATATCTATGGCAGAATCAGCCACAGGCAGGCTCTCGATCTCGCCAGGCCTGAACTCCACATTTGTTATGCCGGCTTTTTTGGCATTATCTCTTGCCCTGTCGATCATCTCGGGGGTCATATCGACCCCGATAACTTTACCTGTAGGACCGACCCTGTCAGCTGCCAGAAAACAGTCAAAACCAGCTCCTGACCCCAGGTCCAATACGGTTTCGCCGCTTTTTAAGGAAGCCATTGCTATGGGATTTCCGCAGCCCAGGCCCAGGTTGGAGCCTTCGGGGACTTGTTCCATATCCTGTCTTGAATAGCCGAGATTTGAACTTATCTTTATTGCCTGGTCTGTCTGTCCGCAGCAGCTGGCTGCCTGGCCCGGGCAGCAGGACCCGCCGGCAGCTATCCTTGCATAGCCTTCCCTTACAGCCTTCTTAATATTTTTTTCTTTCATGGGTTTGATCTTTCTATTTTATCCTTCATAATATATTTATATATTTAAATATTTAATTCTTTTAAAGTCAATAAGGAGTGCGCGATATGCCCGAAAATATAGATTGCTGGATCAACTGCAGGATGGATCTTGCAAACGGTGCCTTATATGGTTTAAAGGAATGGCTTCTATAAAGGAAATGTGTGGATCTTTCCCCTATGTCCTTTTATAAATATCCCCGCCGTATATGTCATAAGCCACAAAAAGAGGGAAATCGGCAACCTGGATCCTGTGTATGGCTTCAGGCCCAAGATGGCTATAGGCCACAGTCTCAATAGCGGATACCTTTGAGGAAAGATAGGCGGCGATCCCGCCCACGGCGATAAGGTAAACGGCTTTATGTTTTATGCAAAGCTGTCTCAGCGCTTCACTCCTTTTGCCTTTTCCTATCATGGCCCTGAGCCCCAGCTCCAGAAGGGGTTCTGTCAGTCCATCCATCCGGGCTGCAGTAGTAGGCCCCAGGCTTCCGCTATTTCTGCCCGGAGGCGAGGGGGAAGGTCCTACATAGAATATGGTGATATCCATGATATCCAGGGGCAGTTTTTTGCCCTGCTCAAGTTCTGACAGCATCCTTTTATGGGCTGCATCCCGGGCGCCGTATATGGTGCCGGAAAGATAGACTATATCCCCTGACCTTAAGTCTTTTACCTTATCCGGCGTAAGGGGGGTTTCAAGATAGCGGGTATTTGTCATGCTGCCGGCTTCAGAGTTCATCTGTTTCATCATCGCTGAAATACCTGTCTTTTTTAAAATAGTTATCATATGTCCCGGAAGAACGGGTCCTTGACGGCCTCCTTCTAAACCGGGAACTGAACACCAGGACAAAGGCCAGGGATATTATCAAAAGTCCCAGTATGCCCAGTACTACTACCAGGAAATAAGAAAGGAATTTGGTCTTTTTACCCTCTATCAGGATCTGCTTTTCACTGCCGTAAGGGATATTCCATATGGCGATATTATTCTCACCCATGATATCAGCATTGGTGTTTACTATCTTGACCGGGAATCTTACCTGGTAGGTTATTTCAAGGATACCGCTGTCGGCAGTGGCAAGATCATGCAGGCGGTTAAAGTCTGAATTGGCATCCCCGGATGCCAGCAGGGTCTCATCTATTTTCATATCGACATGATCCTGGAAAAAGACATCCCGGTAAAAAAAGTATTCATCGATGCTCATCTTTGCCAGGAATCTCTGGGCAGATCCGCTGGAAAATCCGTCAATCGAGATATGCTTTACAAAATTTATGTCATCATAGGAGGCTTTAGACGTAAAGTGGGTATATCCTTCTTCTTCATAGGTCTCAACCTCTCCTTCAGGCAGGACCTCCAGGATCTTATCCAGAAGTGACCGGTTCTTCTCCAGGACTACCTCTCCCTTTCTGAGGTATTCTGTCTTTACAGCCACATCCACAGTCCTGATGCCGGAATAATCTTCTTCAAGTTCGGTGAATATCTCGATAAAAGTGGGATCGCATCCCGAGAGCAAGGGTACCAGCAGTGACAGTATAATAAAAATAACCAGGATCCTTGTAATGGGTCCGCGCATATTATAGGTCTTTCCTATTATTCTCATACCTGTATTAATATATTAGATATTAGCATATAGATTGCCAATATTGTAGGAAAAGTTGGGCCCGCCCTTAAGATATATGGGTGGAAAAAGGTCAGGGCGCAGGATTGATTTAAAAACTTTATGTGATAGAGTATGCATGTCCGGGTTTCATGAGGCTATAGCAGTTCTCAGGCCGGCCAGTCTGCCGACCGATCCCGGGAAATAAAATATTTTGCAATCATTGGTTTTGCTGCCGGAGGATCAGATGTCTTATTATATCGGTTATGATATTGGCTCCATTAGTGTCAACAGGGCTGTAATAGATGAAAAAGGAGATATAGTCTCAGTCCTTGATTATACCAGGCATATGGGAGAGCCCATAAAACTGGTGATGGAGGACATAAAAGACCTCTTTGAAAAATACGGAAGCAGTATTTCAGGAATAGGTTTTACCGGTTCCGGAGCCAAGGACCTGGCAGCCAATCTCAATATGTATTTTACCAATGAGATAGAAGCCATAATCACTGCCGTAAAAAAGGTCCAGCCGGATGCCGTCTCCATAATAGAGATAGGCGGCCAGGATTCAAAATTCATAGACCTGGACAGCGGCGACTATGCCATGAACGAGCTTTGCGCCGCCGGCACCGGGTCATTCCTGGATCAGCAGGCATCAAGGTTCGGCCTGACCATAGAGGAATTTGCCAGCATGGCACTTAGGTCAAAGTCGCCGGCCACCATTGCCGGCAGGTGCAGTGTCTTTGCCAAGTCGGATATGATACACCTGCAGCAGGAAGCTGCCAGTGATGAAGATATAACCATGGGACTATGCTTTGCTATGGCCAGGAGCTTCAAGTCCCAGATAGCCAGAGGCAGCCAGTTCAAGCCCCCCATCCTTTTTTGCGGGGGAGTCTCATACAACCAGGCCATGCTTAAAGCTTTTGAGAAGACCCTGGGCCAGAAAATAACCATTCCCGAATACCAGGCGTCCATAGGCGCCATCGGCGCCGCCCTTTCCCTTATGGAAAATGCAGGGGATACCGGGATGGACAGGAAAGGCATCCTGGATGCATTTGATCATTACCTCAAACATTTTGCCTATACCAGGGAGACTTTCGAACCACTGGAAATAAAGGAATCGGTCCTTCCCGGCGAAGAAGAGGAGAGTTATACATTTGGACCTGGCAGGACTGAGGCATATATAGGTATTGACGTAGGCTCCATATCCACTAATGTGGTGGCCATAGACAGCAATAAAAAGCTGATAGCCAAGGAATACCTCCGAACAGCAGGACGCCCCATAGAAGCTGTAAGAAAGGGCATCTCCAGCATTGCTTCCAGGGTGGGAGACAGGCTGGACATAAAGGGCGCCGGGGCCACCGGCTCAGGAAGATACCTTACCGGGGATTTTATCGGGGCTGATATAGTCATAAACGAGATAACGGCCCAGGCTACGGCTGCCGCCGATATTGACCCCGAAGTCGATACCATATTCGAGATCGGCGGACAGGATTCAAAATATATCTCGCTGGAAGACGGGGTAGTGGTCGACTTCGAGATGAACAAGGTCTGCGCCGCCGGAACCGGATCCTTCCTGGAGGAACAGTCCGAGAGGTTTGACATAGCCATAGAGGATTTTGGCGGCCTGGCTATGGGCGCTAAAAATCCCCTTAACCTGGGTGAACGCTGTACAGTGTTTATGGAGACCAATGTATATTCCCACTACCAGAAGGGAGCCAGGATAGACAATTTGATGGCAGGCCTGGCTTATTCCATAGTGGCAAACTATATAAACCGGGTGGTGGAAAGGAAGAAGATAGGGAACAAGATATTCTTCCAGGGGGCTGTGGCATTTAACCGTTCCGTGGTTGCTGCTTTCGAGAACTATACCGGTTCCAGGATAATCGTACCGCCCAATCATGAGGTCACCGGCGCCATCGGTACTGCCATAAGGGCCATGCAGGAAGTAAAGAAGGGAAATATAAAGACGTCCTTCAGGGGATTTGGGGAGATAGAGAAGGTGGGATATACGCAGAGTTCATTCGAGTGCAATGGATGTCCCAACCACTGCGAGATAAAGAAGATATCCATAGCCGGACGAAAACCCCTGTTCTACGGCGGCAGGTGTGAAAAATATGAGGAGGGGCGCCAGGAGGAGGATACTGCTTTTGATTATTTTGCTGCCAGGGAAGAACTGCTGTTAAACTCATATAAGGAAAAGCCCTCACATGATAACGGGAGCATCAAGAGGAAAAAGGTGGGGCTTCCCTATTCCATGCTCACATTCGAGTTTTATCCCTTCTGGAAGGCTTTCTTTACAGAACTGGGCTTTGAGCTGGTGCTTTCCGACAAGACAAATAAGAAGATAATAAATGACGGGGTGCAGGCGGCAGTATCGGAGACCTGTTTTCCCATGAAGGCCACTTTGGGACATGTCATAAACCTTCTGGAAAAGGATATCGATTATTTGTTCCTGCCCACTACCAGGGACATGCCCACCAAGAAATCCAATATAAAGGGGGAAAGGACTGGAAGCTATCCCTGCCCCTTTATCCAGGGCACCTGGTCTATCGTAAAGGCTGCCGTGGATACCGGCGATGTAGAGGTACTTAAGCCCATAATCAATTTCTCATATAAGGAATATGCCAGGCAGGTCCAGCTTATGGATCTGGGAAAACAGCTGGGCTGCAGCCGCAGAAGCATAAAAAATGCCGTCGACGAGGCATATAGTTCCCAGTCAGGCTTTTATTCCAGTCTCAAGCAGCTTGGCAGCCGGATCCTGGAAGAGCTGGGAGAAGATGAGACCGCTATCGTGGTGACCAGCCGCTCCTATAACAGCTGCGATAATGCCATAAGCATGGATGTCCCCCGGAAGCTGAGGAAACTGGGGCTCAAGGTGATACCCATGGATATGCTCCCGGTGCAGAATATTGACCTGTCCCAGGAATGGCCCAATTTGTACTGGGAATTCGGTGACAGGATACTGAGCGCCGCTGAGATAATAAAGTCTGACCCCAGGCTTTATCCCACCTATATAACAAATTTCGGGTGCGGGCCGGATTCATTTATCCTGCAGTATTTTGAAAGGCAGATGGACAGGCCGTTTTTAAAGCTCGAGGTAGACGAGCACTCGGCGGGAGCCGGGGTCATAACCAGATGCGAAGCCTTTATAGACTCTCTTAATAATCTGAAGAATAGGAAGACAAAGCCAAAAGGTGGAGAGGAAAAGGCACAGCTGGTGACGGCAAAGATGGATGAAGGTGATAACGGCCGGGGCCAGAGCCTCCTGCATGGAAGCGGCCCGGCAGAGAGAAGCGCGGATCTGGCCAGCCTGCCCCAGGCGACATTTAAGAAAGAACAGGGAAGGACCATATATATACCATATATGAGCGACTCTGCGGTAGTATTGAAATATGCCTTCCGTTCAGCAGGTATTGATGCAGAGATGCTTCATTCTGATGACGAGACATTGAAATGGGGAAGGCGCTATACCCTGGGAAAGGAATGCTACCCCTTTATAATAACCACCGGCGATATAATAAAGACCCTCAAGAACGGCGACCCTTCCAAGGCGGCATTCCTGATGCCCCAGACAAACGGGCCCTGCCGTTTCGGCCAGTATAATAAGATGCAGAAGATAATAATAAGGGAGCTGGGATATCATGACGTACCCATAATAGCTCCCGGTGCTCCCGAAAACAGCCAGTTCTATGCCGAATACGATATGGACGGAAGAAGAGGGCTGGACCTCCTTAAGAAGGCAGTATGGGGGCTTTTAGCCGTTGACTACCTTAATAAGGCCTTAAGGCAGATAAGGCCCTATGAGACCGATAAGGGAAAGACAGATAAGATATACGGGCAGTATGTCGACCTTATATGCCGCAGCGTGGAAAATGATTCTGCCTCGGAGATACTGGACAGGATGGCCCTGGCGCTTTCCATGGCCAGGAAGGATTTCGAGGCCATACCGGTGAAAAAGACAGACAGGCCCCTTATAGGCATAGTGGGGGAGATATTCGTGAGAAACCATCCCTATTCAAATAATGATATCATAAAAAGCGTGGAGGCCATGGGGGGAGAGGTAGAGATACCAACCATGGGAGAGTGGCCTGAGCATACCACCGCTACCCGCAGGATAGACATCATCACCCGGCAGACTGACCTCTTCTACAAGATGATGAATTACTTCTTTGATGGAAACGGCTCCGACCTTTCCAGGACCTCGGAGAGCTTCAGGGAGCTTTTCGGGGGATTCATGGGCGGATTCAAGTTCTTTATCACCAACAGGTACTTTGAACACTACCTGGCAGTATGCCAGAAGAAACTGGAAAAACCTTTCAAGGGATTCCTCAGGGATGACCACGGAGGCAATATATATGATGTGTGGGATAATGCAGAGCCGTATATAATCAAGTGGTTCGGCGAAGCCGCCCTTTCAGTGGGAAAATCCATAGAATGGGCCAATAACGGCGCCGACGGCATAATTAATGTGCTGCCCTTTACCTGTATACCGGGCAATATCGTAAATGCCATCTCCAGGAGCATAAAAGCTGATTACCATATTCCATGGCTGAACCTGGCCTTTGACGGACTGGAGCAGGGCACTACCGATACCAGGCTTGAAGCCTTCATGTACCAGGCCCGGGAGCATATGGGGAAGAAAAGCTGACAAATAGAAGCTGGAATACTGTTCATATAGAATTGACAATAATGC
>CAZDXU010000102.1:0-8630 GCA_964509585.1 uncultured Actinomycetota bacterium
CTGGGGACTTGTCGGTATCCTGCTTGATATGGCAAAAGGCTATTTTTCATATTATATCGTACTTGGCCTGGCATATGAAAGCAGTGCCGCTATTATGGGCACAAACCACAATCAGCTGATCGCTGTACTTGCCGGATGCGCCGCCGTTGCCGGCCATAATTATTCTCCATTCCTTAACTGGGACGGGGGAAAGGGTATTGCTGCCTGGGGAGGTTTTATGACAGCCGGCAGCTGGTATGCCTTCCCGGTAGGAGGTCTGAGCATACTTATAGGGATCCTTTTAGCCAGGAATATGATATGGTCCGTGATCGCAGGAATAGTGATCACCTGTTTTTTCCTGTGGTTCTATACCGGCGCCGCAGTTTTTGCATTTGCCGCCCTGCTGCTGCTGGTTATAATGCTGCCCAGACAAATAAACTGGCAATTGCCGTTGGGTAAAAATTTCCAGTTTCGGAAAGAAGCCAGCCTGCAGGACCTTTTCAAACCAAAAATGAGATAACTTTTTTTTGGGAAATCCCCAATAATAATATATAATCTTTATATATTGATAATAATTTATGGAGGTTTTTTATGCCTAAGAAGGATTTTTTGATCAGTCAGTTTAAAGGCCAGATAGATGACTGGGATGACCAGATATATAAATTGACATGCGACATAAAAGAGACGGCTGATGAAAATGTAAAGATCCAGTGCCGGAAGACTATAGAAGACCTTGGATCAAAAAGATCGAAAGCAATGGATGAGATAGAAAAATTAGAATTGCAGGAATAGACCAGCATGCCTTTAAATAACCCGTATATTAAATGATCTGGAATCTTGTATTTAATGCCTCCCATATAAAATAAGCGCTAAGGGCCATCAATATTATCCCGGCAGCCTTTTCTATGACAGGCTGGTACCTGGAAAAAGACCTGACATTCTTCAAAAAGCCGGTAAAAGTGCCGGCTGCCAGGAGCGGGATACTCCTGCCGATGGCAAAGACAAACATGAGCATCGCCCCAAAAAGAACACTCCCCTTGATGGTGGAATAGGTCAATACCGACAGGGTGACAGGCAGGGTGCACGGAGAGGCAGCTATGCCAAACGGTATTCCCAGTATAAACGCTCCTGGGATCCCGCTGCCCTTCTTTGGATTTATTTTTGCAAAACTGTAGTTGGGACTGAATTTTAATACCTTCAGCAGCCAGAGACCCATAAGCAGCAGTATTGCCGCAATAATATTTATTGCCTTCTTTTTATTTATCATCTATCCTCCGATATATTGCTTTAGCCTAAAGGGTTTCCGCTTTTTCATATAACTGCCTGATATCATCCTTTTTTATCAGTATCCCCATAAAATAAGCTATTATTATTATTACAAAAATATTCAAAAACAGCCGGGAGAGGGCGAATCTATATCCCAGCGCAGAGATCTCAAATAGAAGCATGGGCATCTTGGTGGTGGACCATGCACCAATAAATATTATTATATTGGAGAACTTTACATGCTTTTTCATGAATACTGCTGCAAAGGGAAATGCGGCATACAGCGGTCCAGCGGCAAATATACCAAGTAAAAATGAGATGAAGATACCTCTAAGTCCTGACTCTTCACCAAGGTGCCTTATCATAGTCTCTTTTGGAATCCACACGTCAAGAAGACCGATAAGGATAACAGGAAGAAGTTTGATGTTCCTTGTCTTAAATTCACCGGTTTTAAAGAATACATTTTTATCCCTCTCTTTATAGGGAAATGCATCTATGGAATTAAGATCAAAGACATTCATATTATGGCCATTCCTAAAATCACTTTTCTATTTTTATTGAAATATCTTTCGGCAGTGCTACCATTGCCGCTACCTGCATGGACTTAAAAAGCCCCACAGGAACCGCACATCCCGAGCAGCAGCCCTTTAGTTCTTCTCTAATGACTTTATAAAGTTCACCGTCAAAGCCTTTATTTATCTCATTATATGCATCATATGAGCTTAGTTTCCTGGCCAGGTTTTCTATTTTTTCACAATCCGTTACAACCCTGAATGAGACATGCTGTGAGTCTTCTGAACCTGCCTCTATCTCTGTTACAAATCCGCAAATACCTGCTTCAACCCTGGTTTTAACCATCTCTTACCGCTCCTGTTAAAATATCTTAAAAGTTCTAACAATCTCCCCCGCAGCTGCAGCCGCATGTACCCGGGATTCCATTATCCCTATCTCCGAAATAACTGATAGCTTCAGAAGGACAAAGCTCCTGACAGCCTCTGCAGTTTTCAATACAGCTTTCAGGCTGGATAACTATATTTTTGTCCCCCTCTCTGTCGTATACACCGTGGGTGCACTTATCGTAGCAGGCGCCGCATTCAGTACAATTTTCATAATCAATTACTGGATACCAGTTTTTTGACATAACTATTACTTCCCTGTCAATATCTTTATATTTTTTACAATCTCAATACTATCTTTTAAAAAAATGGATCAGTCGATCCTCGGCCCCCTGCCTGTGAGCCTTATATTTAGCTTGCCCTGCTCTCCTCTTTCTATAGACTTAAGCCATTCCCTGCATATGCTGAAGGCTTCCTCTGCATCCAGCTCCAGGCCAAATCCTGACAAAAAATCTACTGCCGCCTTCTTATCTGAGTCCATGACTATCATTTTCAGGTCTATCCTTTTGCCTGGTTCAAGGTGGTCTTTACTCAATCTTTTAAATATTTCATCCATTTATTCACCTAAAATACAGGGGATAACCCGCATAGACAGACAATTGTCAAAGAAGCTTATTCTTTATTTCATGTCTGTGAGTTTTGTACGCCATTCTGCCTGCGGGCTTCCTATAAAATCTACAAATTATATTATACTGACAGACCTTTATTGGAGCACTTTTTTTATCTCTTCAACAGAAGGGATCTTTCCCGAAAATTTTACCTTTCCGTCTACAGCCAGGCCCGGGGTTGCCATAATGCCAAAATCTGTGATCTTTCCTATATCGGTTACCTTTTCAATTTCTGCGTCAAGCCCCAGGATCTTTGCGGCTTCCCTGGCATTTGTCTCAGTCTGCTTGCACTTTGGGCACCCGGTCCCAAGTATCTGGATCTTCATGATTTACATCCTTTCTATTGATTTAATGATCTCCTATCCAAAAAAATGGCCGAATACCATTCCTGTAAAAGTAGCCATGATTACTACCAGAAGAGCATAGACAAGTGTCTTTCTGATTCCCATTATCCTGCCTATTACGATCATATTGGGCAGCGATAGCGATGGTCCTGCAAGAAGAAGAGTTAGCGCAGGGCCTTTTCCCATTCCCAGGTCCATAAGCGCCCTTATAATGGGTACCTCGGTCAGGGTGGAAAAGTACATGAGCGCCCCGAACACAGAAGCCAGGAAATTGGACCTTATGCTGTTACCTCCCACCCATGTCTCTACCACGCTCTGGGGAAGAAAATATTTTATCACTCCTGCTACAAAAACACCGGCTAGAAGTATGGGAAATATCTGCCATGTCAGCTTTCCAGTCTCTTTCATCCAGTCTTTTAGCTCAGGTTTTTTAAAGCCTATTATCAGGATCACAATAAGCACTGCCAGGGATACTCCTGCATATATCCACATCTTAGCAGCCCCGAATACCAGTATGCCCAGAAGGGACAAAAAGTATACTACACTTATATATGCAGGTTTTTTATGCCCTTCTTCGTCAAATGCTTTAAACATCTCCTGGTCGCCTTCAATTTTGGCCCTTTCTTCCTTTATCCATATAAAAGACATGATGAGCCCTATTATCACTGAAAACGCTATAGCTCCTATGGCTCTGGCTATTCCCAGGTCGTATCCAAGGAGCCTCGCGGTATATACTATGGCAAGGATGTTGATGGCAGGCCCTGAATAGAGAAAAGCAATGGCAGGACCCAGCCCGGCACCTCTTTTCCTGATACCCGCAAACAGCGGCAGTATAGTGCAGGAACACACGGCAAGTATGGCGCCTGATACCGAGGCCACGCTATAGGACAGCCATTTCTTTGCCCTGGGTCCAAAATATTTCAGTATTGCCCCCTTAGATACAAATACGGCAATGGCTCCAGCTATGAAGAAGGCAGGGATCAAGCAGGTAAGCACATGGGCAGAAAGATATTCCAGAAGACCTCCCCATCCTGATCTTACGGCTTCAATAAATACCTCCATAATTATTTAGTTCCTTTCCCTTGCCTCATACACGCAAAGACCTCTTTTTTTTATTCATTAAAAACACCACCCTTAACCTGCTTTTGCCAGAAAGGGTTTTCAGCATCCTGTTCAATTTTCTTAATTGCTGCATTTTTTTATTGCAATGATCTTAATCTAAATAGTAACTACATATTCAAATATGTCAATATATATTTATTGGTATATTTCTTCTTCAGGGCATATGGTATAAAAAACCATCCGGATAGGATAGTAGTCACCTGCTGCAGATATCTTCCCTTTTTACGCTGTCCAGCCTGTTAAGGTCAGCTATTGCCCGGGGTTCGTCTTCTATAAGTGAAATAATGTCCTCCAGCAGCTTTTTGATCTCAGCATCAAGATCGGGGTCTATGTTGTAGTTAATCCATTTCCCGTCTTTGCTAAAAGTCACCAGACCGCTATTTTCAAGCTTTTTCAAGTGACTTGAGATGGTTGACTGGGAAAGCCCTATGATCTCCCTTATCTCACATACACAGAGGTCTTTCTTTCTGCTCAAAAGGATGATTATCCTCATCCTTCCTTCGTCAGAAATGGCTTTTAAGATTTTTATGATTTTTCTCAGGTAATGCATCCCCGTTTAAATAATAATATAGTTCCATTATGATTTTATATCTAAACATCTCATCCAGTTCATTTATAGTATTAGGGGGTCAGCCTGTAAGCCGGGTTCTGTACCGCCTGCGCCCAAAAGCACAGCCGGCGGCAGTCATCCATCTGGGATAAGCATCACTGCCTACCTCGAGCGGCCAACCCGGAAGAAGAGCGGGCAGCTCCATGTCTTCCCTATTTGGCCTTTCTCCGGATGCGGTTTACCAGGCCAGGCTGTCACCAGCCTGCCGGTGGGCTCTTACCCCGCCATTTCACCCTTACCGGACAAAGTCCGGCGGTATATTTTCTGTTGCACTGGCGCTGGGACAGGCCTTTCGTCCTGTCCCGCTGGGAGTTACCCAGCATCCTGCCCTTAGGAGCCCGGACTTTCCTCGCATATGCGCGACTGCCCGGCCGACCCTGGTATATTATACATCAATCTTCGATTTCACCAAAGCTTATACCTGATTCACCCGCATATCTGAATTCCAAGTTTTCCAGAGCCCTGTTTACCAGTTTGTCCGCCTCCCTGTTTTTTTCTCTGGGAATGAGCCGGAGGTCGACTTTGTCATATTGGGAAAGCTTATCTGTAATCCCCAGATATATTTCAAGTATCTTTTTATCTTTGATCTTCCATATCTTTTTTACCTGGTTATGGACAAGGGCGCTGTCTGTAAGAAGGATTATTTCCCCTATATCCAGCTTTTCTACATATTCCAGTACTTTTTCCAGTGCTTTATACTCGGCCACATTATTAGTGTTCTTGCCTATATACTCGGAAAGTTCGCCGATCCTTTCTCCTTTGTCATCATATATGACAGCCCCGATAGCAGAAGGGCCAGGATTTCCCCGGGAACCGCCGTCAAAAAATATCTTCAGATATTTATCTTCACCCAAATTATTCCAGCTCCTTTTTTATATCATCTATCTCCTGTCTATGAAGCACTGAAAGCCGGCCGCAAAGCGGACATTTATAAAGGGTATCTGAATCAACCATCTTTTCCATGTCAGTGTGGGGTATCTCCATATTGCAGACTCCGCAGAATTCATCTTTTATTACCGACACAGCGATTCCGCCTTTTTTTGATTTTACAATATTATACTTTTTTAATCCCTCTTCCGGTATGCGGGAAACTGCATCTTCCCTCCTGTGCTTTAGCCCCTCGATATTATTCTTCAGGACTTCTTTTTTCTCCTCTAGCTCGGCTCTTATCCTCTTTGCCAATATTTCCAGCTCATCAAGTTCTTTTTTCAGGCCTTCAATAACGACTTCCAGTTCTTCCTGTTTTTCCATAAGTTCCAGAATCTCATCTTCCAGCCTGCTGTTGGTTTTCCTGAGTGAGTCAATTTCGCTCTGGTAGTTGGAAAGCTCCCTGGGATCAGTTATGGAACCGCCAAAAAGCTTCTTTTCATTCGACTTTATTTTTTCTTCATTAGCTCCCAGCGCATCCTCCAGCTTCTTTCTCTGGACATTGATATGATGAAGATCTTTTTCTATAACGGCAAGCCTGTCTTTGCCCTGTTCCTGCTTCTGGAACACGTTCTTTAGCTCTGCATGATCTTCAAGCTTAGCCATCTCTGAACTGCGGGCAGTTATCGCATTATCGATAAACTGGAGCTCCACAAGGTCTATTACATCTAACTTAACTGCTGCCAATGTCATACCTCCAATCCCAGTATCCCCCTCTGGTCTTTTTTACCTCAATATCCAGCTGTCTCTTGTCAATATAGGCTTCCAACAAATTGCATATGCCCCCTATAGCATGTTTCTCTATAGTCCCGTGTCCCAGCGAAGCCACTATCTTTCCTGAATCCCATAGCCTTACAGCATTGTGATAACTTATCTCCCCGGTTACTACCATATCGCACTCAAGAGCAGCCAGCTCCCCGGTAAATGAATTGCAGCTGCCTGCGACCAGAGCAACTTTTTCTATCATCCTGCTGCCTGTATTTTCCATCCCCCGGTTAAATATTCCTATCTCACCGGCATCAAGTTCTTTTTTTAAAATACCTATATACTGCTCCAGCGCTGCAGGGTGCTTAAGCCTGCCGGTCCTCCCGGGTCCTCTATGATATATGCGGTTTTCCAGCCTGTAGATATCATAGGCAGGCTCCTCATAAGGATGAGCCTTAATGGCTGCGTATACCAGATCTTCCAGGTCATGCTCCGATACCATGCATTCCATCCTTAACTCATCCACCTGGCTAAGCATGCCTGACTTCCCCAAATATGGCCGGGCATCTTTGCCGGGAAGGAAAGTCCCTGTGCCCCTGGAGCTGAAAGTGCAGCATGAATAGTCCCCCAGTTTTCCGCCTCCTGCCCTGCATACAGCCTTCCGTACTTCTTCCTGGCTGCCTTCAGGTATAAACACCACGAATTTATACCAGTTCCGGGATTCCGAGGCTATGGTACCTGTGTCCTCAAGGCCCAGTTTTTGGGCTAAGAGATCATTCAGGCCGCCTTCCATAATATCGTAATTTGTATGGGCAGCATAGGCAGCCACCCGGTTTTCTGCCAGTCTCAGGATCCTGCTTCCGGTAATTGTGGCATCAGTGATGTTTGCCGGATCCTCAAATACTGCCGGGTGATGGGATATTATAATGCTGGTGCCGCAAGAGACAGCCTCGTCGATGACTCTATCATCCACATCCAGCGTCACCAAAACTTTGCTTACCTGACGGCTGCCGTTTCCCACCTGCAGTCCTGCCCTGTCCCATTCCAATGCCAGCTCTTTATGGAATATCTTATCAAGGTCTAAGACAAGCTCTTTCAGGATCATATCATATGCTTTAAACAGTTATAATAGATTAAATATTATAATATTAGCGGTCAAATAAAAAGCTTATCTTAAAGGCATGCCTTAATGAGGCAGGTTATTCTATCTTTTTAAAATCAAGGGATGCCGAATTTATGCAGTACCTTTTCCCCGTAGGCCTGGGACCGTCATCAAATACATGCCCCAGGTGGCCTCCGCATTTTACACAGTGCACTTCTGTCCTGGTTATGCCCAGGCTCCTGTCTTCTTCTGTCTCGACACTTTTTTCCGCAGATGGCCTGTAAAAACTGGGCCAGCCGGTACCCGAGTCGAATTTAGCCCCTGATTCAAATAATTTTTCCCCGCAGCCGGCACAGTAATAAGCGCCTTCATCCCTGCAGTCATAATATTTATTGGCAAAGGGCTTTTCTGTGCCCTTTTCCCTTAATACATGATAAGCCTCGGGCGACAGTTTCTTTTTCCACCTATTTTCATCCGTCATCTCTACCCTCCTCCTAAGAGATTATTGACTGGGATATCCCTTATCTATCCATTCGTCGATGCCCCTGCCGGAAAGGTCATATATTTCTTTATAACCATTAGCCGCCAGTATGGCAGCAGCATTTCCGCTCCTATTGCAGCTGGTGCCATTACAGTATACCAGGATAGGTCTATCCTGAGGGATCTCATCCAGCCGCTCTTCCAGTTGGGAAACAGGGATAAGCAAGGCCCCTTTGATATGCCCGGATTCATATTCTGATCCTGACCTAACATCCACAATAATGAGATCCGGATCATTGATGTATGCTTCATATGCCTGGTCCACTGAAATTTCTATTATCCGGGAAGCGTGGCTGGACCCGCTGCTCTCCTGGCCGGAAGTATTGACTTCCCCGACAGAGGATGTATCTTCAGTGTTTTCCTCCTCTATTTCCAGGATAATGTCTTCCATCTGTACTGGTTCTGTTTCTTTTGCCTGTCCCCGGAAATTTGCATATATGGCAATTCCGATAAGGATTACTCCAATAGCTATCAGGATATATGTCAGTATCTCCACTATCAGCATCTTTTTGGCTGCGGTTATCTTTTCCA
>CAZDXU010000103.1:0-3034 GCA_964509585.1 uncultured Actinomycetota bacterium
TGTCTCTACATAGCTCAGGACCCTGCTGTCATAGGATATATTGACCTCTTTCAATTTGCTTATCTCTTCTAAAAAGAATTGCCTTTTTGGAACTGTGGCGGAATCCTCCTGGGGAAATATAGTGTATCTTCCCAGGGCATTTGCCTCTACCGATAGATCCATGAGCGGAAAGATTATATCGGGCCTAAAGCGATCAACCACTGCTTTTATGACTTTATAATGCTCCCCGAAGTTTTGCTGGGCCAGTTTTATATTGCTGCCTGTCAGCTCAACTCCCGGAAAGCCCAGCAGCGGCGCTACCAGCCTTTTACCTTTTTTATAATAGTCATGTGTAAGTTTTACAATATCTCTTTCTTTCAACCTGCTCCATAAGTGATTAAATGATAAACTATTATATTAGAAGATTTGGGAAAAATAAATTATATTCGTCCCGCCCGTACATTCATTATTTAATATTCCTTGCTGACGAAGTCTTATTAGTGATCATTATTCCGGCCAGGATCAGCGCTCCACCCATCCAGAAAAGCCAGGTAAAGCGCTCTTGCAGGATTACAAGAGATCATAAAAAGTCCTTGATGCCGGATCAGTTCAAAAATTTATTACTGTCTTTTCCTTAGCAGACCTTATGGCGGCCAGCGCCAGTTCTACTGCATTCCTGCCATCTACAAATGTGGCATTTTCAACCGGCCTATTGTTCTCGATGCAGTCTACGAAATAGGAGAGCTCGGCAAGGAATGCATCTTTCTGTTCCACATCAAGTGTTTCTGTCAACCCATCATTTTTAAACACCGTAAGGTTTGATTTTTGTGACCTTTCCTCTATATTTTTTCCTGCCCTGAATATCCATTCAATGGTCCCTTTTTCGCATAATATTCTTAATGCCATGGTAAAAGGGAAAGATCCCCTGAAAGCCCAGCCGCCTTCGGCAAAGCCGGATACCCCGTTCTTAAATTCAACAGAGGTGTCAATATGTACCAGGCCTCCCTGTTTGATTATATCAGGATTATAGACGCCCTGAGCTTTTACCAGTGCGGGTTTGCCGAAAAGCCACAGCATATAATCGAGGTCGTGGATGTGAAGGTCCAGGGCTGCGCCCCCGCTTAATTTTTCATCGGAACCCCAGTTTTTATCATGCCAGTCCGGAAATGAAGCCAGCCTCTGGCAGAAGATATGCAGCGGTTTTCCCAGCACGCCAGACTCCAGGTATTCTTTGGCTTTGACATATTCCGGCCAGAACCTGATCTCATGACCAACCATAGATATTATATCCCTGTCCTTTACTGCCGAGACCATCTCATCAGCATCTTCCAGGGTCAGCGTAAGAGGCTTTTCACAAAATATATGCTTGTTTTTTGGCGCTATCTTCATCACCATATCATGGTGCAGAAAAGTGGGAACACAGATATCTACGCAATCTATATCAGCTCTCTCAAATAATTCCTCCAGGCTCCCATAATACTCGGCACCTCTTGACTCAGCCAGCTTTTTCCCTTTTTCCTCTGACTTATCCACGACTGCAGACACTTCAGCCCCCTGTACCTGGCTATATGCATTTGCATGTATATCGCCTACAAAACCGGCGCCTAAAATTGCTATCTTAACCATATCAGTCCTCCCTTGCCCGTGATTTTATAGAAATTAAAAAAAATCAGACATAGCCATAACTATTTAAAAAATCAAATGACTGCTTCACGGCCTGATTTATTTCATCAAGGGTATGTTCTTTTCCTTCAAATTCGACCTCGACGCTGGAAGGGCCGGTATAGTCTTTTAGCAGGTCAAATATTTTATCAAAATCCAGTACCCCATTTCCCAGTGCAGGGAAGTCCCATTCGCCTATTTTGCCGGTCCCGTGATCCTTAAGGTGGAGGTGGCCCATATGGCCCAGCGCATATTCCAGGTCTTCTTCCGGTCTTGTGCCGCCGTATAGTATGACATTGCCGGTATCATAATTTAACTTTACACTGGGATGGTCTATGGTCTTGATTATCTCTGCTCCTTTACGCCCGTTATTGCACCAGTTTCCATGCATCTCAAAACATATTGTGATGTCTTTATCTTTTGCATGTTCGGCAAGTTCTGCCACATCATCATAGAACTTCTTCTCATCGCCTGCATTATTTACCTCGCCGGTATCAGTGGTCACAAACCTGACTCCTGCCAGATCTGCAAAATCCAGCACAGCCTTGAAGTTTTTTACCGAGTCCTCCTTCATCAGCCTGGTATGCCCAGCGATTGTCTGGAGGACCAGTCCATATTTCTTACAAAGATCAAGCAGGCCGTCTACTGTATTCTGATCGGTGCTTTTTTCAGGCCTGGGCATATGTTCAAAAAATGCCGGAGCTGATGCAAGCTCTATGTACTTAAAACCTGCTTTTGATATTCCATCCATTGCCTCGGTCCCTGTGAAGTTAGGATAGCTGGAAGTGACGACTCCAATTTTGCTTTTCATGATGTCCCCTTTCGGATCATTTTAAATATTAATATTGTCTGAAGACCGGGTTTTCAGGGCAGTATTCTCCGGGTAAGTCCCTGCGGATACATCTTTTGCTGACAAAAAGCTTCCGCATAAGGGACGCCGGCCTGAAATCCCCTGAATTTTGCAACAGCCTTGATGAAGTCGGGCGCATCGCTGTCATGCATTTCCTTGAGCCATCCCAGCTGGGACTGCATTTTTATCATCATCTCGATCTTTGTATCAATGGTATTGGAAATATCGACATATTCCCCTGGTTCAAAATTGATCCCCGCCAGGGTATCCATATAATAGAGATAAGGGAGCTTATCAGTGGGAGGATATTCTGTCTTCCATACTTTCAGGTTTGCCAGATAGGAAGCCTCAAAGACGAGCTTGCTCACATTGATATGATCTGAGTGATAATCGCCTGGATAATGGGTGATCAAAAGATCCGGGTTTGCCTGTCTTAAGACATCTATTATTTTAATCCTGGAATCCAGGTCTAAGACAACTTCACCATCTGACAATCCGCCCCATATAGATGCGGCACCTATTATTTCTGCAGAACTTATAGCT
>CAZDXU010000104.1:0-2164 GCA_964509585.1 uncultured Actinomycetota bacterium
TATAATCTATAACTTTCTGCCTGCAGTTGTCAATTCGAGTGCCTCACAGTGACATTTAAAAATTAAAAAGCAGCAGTAAGCAGTTGATTATATTTATACATTTGTGCTATTATATAAATTGATATAAATAGACCTGAGGACTTATGAAAAGATCAGCAATAAATAAATGGCCATTAGGCGAAAGGCCCAGGGAGAAACTGCTCAGCCTGGGGGCAGACAGGCTTTCCACCTGCGAGCTCCTGGCGATCCTGCTGCAGACAGGACAGGGTTCACGGGGAAGCACCTTTTCAGCAGTGGACCTGGCCCAGGAAATACTTATAAAGTATGGGGACCTGAAGGGTCTTGCCGGCACCATCCCTGCTGAGCTTATGGACCTTAAAGGGATCGGAAAGGCAAAGGCTTCCAAACTGGCAGCGGCTCTGGAACTGGGAAAAAGATCAAATGCTGAAAGTAATGGGCAAAACAGCAGCTTTAAATGCAGTGAAGAAGTAGCTTCATACTATACCCCGCTGTTAAGGGACCTCAAGAAAGAACAGTTCAGGCTGATACTCCTAGATATGAAAAACAGGATAATAAAGGAAGAGCTTATCTCCCAGGGATCCCTAAACTCCTCCGTAGTGCATCCAAGGGAAGTAATAAACCCGGCTATCAGGAATTCTGCCGCATCAGTGATTTTTATACACAATCATCCCAGCGGGGATCCTGAGCCATCGCTTGACGATATACAGATAACACAGAGATTATGTAAATCATTTAAGATAGTAGGGATAAATGTCCTGGACCACATAATAATCGGGTACCGGGATTACTTCAGCTTCAAGCAGAAGCAAATGCTGTGATATTTGACATAAGCGTATAAAAGGCGTATATTATGCTCATGAATAAAGAAAAAATCAATATATCCATGGATAAGGACCTTATAGAGTTTGCCAAGGAATATGCCAGCCTGCAGCGGACTTCAGTTTCGGAGATCTTTACCCAGTTTATTCTGAATTTAAAACGTAACTGCGAAAATGACCCTACAGAGATTATTATGGCCGATCCTGATTTCAGGGAAACGGTACTGGACACAATTGAAAGGACCAGGACTGGCAATATTAAATGGTATGACTATAAAGAAGTCTTTTAATGGATCTATTGTTCAGTGACACTTTCCAAAAGTCCCTAAAAAAATATTCTTCATTAAAATCTGCAATCAGGCAAAAAGTGGATATGATAGCAGAAAACCCGGTGGCTCTGGGTGAACCGCTTAAAGGAGCTCTAAGAGGCTACTATAGTTTTCCGGTCAGGAGAAATTTTATAATTATTTATCAATACTGCAGGGCCTGCCGGAAGAAAGGTGATGATGAAATAGTGCTATGCCATGATTGCAATGATACTAAAGATGATACAATAAGATTTATAGCCTTTGGCCCCCATGATGCTGCTTATGGGAAAGACCTGTAAACTGTCCTACTCTGTTAATACTTCATCGGTTATCTTTTTTACCAGTTCATCCTTGTAGCTGGAATCATTATTGCAGCTGCATACCGAATTGGTGCAGTTATAGCAGTTCTCTATATTACTGGCAAGATCGGCTTCCTTATTACCGTCCCCGGTTATGCAGCAGCTTCCGTCTGACTTGCTGATACCTGTATTATCTACAAATTCCGGCATCTTATTCCACCTTTTTCTTTTTTGCTTTCCTGTGAAGCTTCTTACAGGACTTCTGGGTATCAATATGCTCCTGGTATTCATGCCTGAAATACCTTATGGTGCTCAAGACCGGGTTGGGAGCAGTCTTTCCCAGGCCGCACAATGAAGTCTCTTTTATCATATGTGCCATCTCTTCCAATTTCTCAATATCTCCTTCTTTCCCTTCGCCTTCAGTTATCCTGGTCAGTATCTCAAGCATCCTTTTGGTGCCTACCCTGCAGGGGGTACACTGTCCGCATGACTCGTCCTGTATGAAGTCCATGAAATATCTTGCCAGGTCTACCATGCACTGGTCCTCATCCAGGACTATCATCCCGCCTGAACCCATCATGGCGCCCACTTCTTTTACTTTTTCATAATCAACCACTATATCAAGATGCTTCTCGGGAATACATCCCCCTGAGGGACCTCCCAGCTGGACTGCCTTTACTGCCTTGCCGTCTTTTCCGCCGCCGCCGATCTTGAAGAC
>CAZDXU010000105.1:0-2649 GCA_964509585.1 uncultured Actinomycetota bacterium
TAATGCAAAAAGACTTGAGAGGAGAAATATTATGGATTATGACAAAGATTGGGCCAAAGTGGATGTAAATACCCTTCCCGATATGAAAGTCCCGGCTCCGGGGCCGAAGTCAGAGGCGCTGCATTCCCGGGCAGAAAAGTATATGAAGGGATATTCTTCCCAGGTAAAACTGTTTCCGGTTGCTTTTGAGTCGGGGCACGGGGTAACCCTCACCGATGCCGACGGCAATACCTATATTGATTTTTCGTCGGGCATATATGTCACCAATTTGGGCCACGGCCATCCCAAGGTAGTCGAATATGTCCAAAAATACACCAAACAGCTTATGAACTGCCATGATTATACTACCGAAATAAAGGCATTGTTCCTGGAAAAGCTGGCATCGGTAACACCGGGGGACCTTAACGGGATCCAGATGTACTGCGCCGGCACGGAAGCGGTTGAAGCAGCCATGAGGGCAGCCAGGGCCCATACTGGAAAATATGAGTTCTTCTCATTCTATGGCGATTTCCACGGCAAGACATTAAGCGCTGTCTCACTTACAGAAGTAGCCAATTATACCTCCGGACCCAGGGCAACCGGAAGCCATATGGCTCCCAATGGACACTGCTACAGATGTCATTTTGACAAGAAATATCCGGAATGCGGACTCTTCTGCGTGGATGCCCTGGAAAAACAGATACAGATGGAAGGAACAGGTAATGTAGCTGCCGTAGTTCTGGAACCAATACAGGGATGGGGCGGATCAGTAGTCTATCCTGATGATTATCTGCCTAAAATAAGGAAGATGTGTGACAAGCTGGGGATACTTATGATAGTTGATGAAGTCCTTACCTGCTGTGCCCGGACCGGAAAGATGTTCTGCGTGGATAATTATGACGTCGTCCCCGATATTATCACCCTGGGCAAGGGTCTGGCCAATGGTTTCCCATGTACTGCATTTGTCATCAGGGAAGAGTATACCGATGTACTGGAAAAGATATCCGCATCCACCAGCTATGGCGGAAACCCCATGGCATCGGCAGCCGGCCTGGCATCACTGGAAGTGATTGAAGAAGAAAACATTGTAGAAAGATCAGCTTCGCTGGGTGATTTTATTATAAAAAGGCTTAACAAGATGAAAGGAGAACACAAGATAATCGGCGAGGTCAGGGGAAAGGGCTGCCTTTTGGGAATGGAGCTGGTAAAGGACAAGGAGACAAAAGAGCCTTTCGAAGAAGCAGGCAATAAGGTTTACCAGAAGGCATTTGCTAAAGGCGTTGCCTGGATACCGGCCAAGCAGAATTTGAGGATGTCGCCGCCGCTTATAATGGAAGAGGACGTGGCAACCAAGGCATTGGATATAATCGAGGAAGCCATAAGCGAAGTGGAAAAAGAATACGGATATTAACAGAACTTTAAATAATCTAGAGCACAGGAGAATTTTATGAAGACATTAGGAATAGGCATGGTAGGCTATGGGTTTATAGGCAGGGTACATACTCTTTCCTACCTCAATCTCCCCTATTACTATAAACCCATGCCTGCCAGATTGAAGATGGTGGGGGTGGCATCAGTTCCCGTAAAGGATGCACAGGAAGGCATGGAACAGGCAGGTTTTGAATTTGCCACTGACAACTGGAGGGATCTCATCGCCAGGGATGATATCGACATTATCGAAGTATGTACTCCCAACTGCCTGCACAAGGAAATAATAATAGAATCGCTTAAGGCAGGGAAACATGTAAATTGTGAAAAACCCCTGGCCATGGACCTGGCAGAGGCCAGGGAAATAGTGGAAGAAGCAGATGCCCATCCCGACCTCATATCACAGGTCACTTTTGAATACCGCTACCAGCCGGCTATGATGAGGGCCAAGAGACTTATAGAAGAGGGTCTACTGGGCCGCATATATAGTGCCAGGGTAGCATACCTTCATTCGGGAAACTCAGATCCCAGTCGGCCGCTTTACTGGAAGATCCAGAAAAAGTACTGCGGAGGAGGGTCGCTTTATGACCTGGCAAGCCATGTTATAGACCTTACCAGGTTCCTTATAGGCGATTTTAAGAAAGTCTTCTCAAGGCTGGAGATATTTACCAAGAAAAGGCCCCTTCCGGGGAAACCGGGAGAGTTTGGGGAGGTTGATGTAGATGACCTGGCCCTTATCATGTTTGAATCCCAAAACGGCTGCATAGGAACCATCGAGGGATCAAAGGTGGCGACAGGAGCCAATGATGAATACCGTATTGAGATACATGGTGAAAAGGGAGCAATCAAGTTTAACAGCATGCAGCCAAACTTCCTGGAGGTATATGATACCAGGGATGCCGGCGAGCCTATAGGTGGCAGGAGGGGTTTTACTGCCATAGAGACAGTACAGAGATATCCCCAGCCGGCTACCCAGTTCCCGGGGCCCAAGTTTTCAGTAGGATGGATGAGGTATCATGCAGGAAATGCATTTGATTTTATAACCAATGTGGCAGAAGGAAAGAAACCAATTGCTGATATGCATTCTGGTTATAAGGTGCAGGAGGTGCTGGAAGCCAGCATGATATCCAATGATGAAGGCAGATGGGTGGAACTTCCTATTGAAAAATAAGTCTATATAATCAATAATTTTAAAAGTTTTTAGGAAGGAAGATAAACCTGTAGAAAGGAAAACCTAAATGT
>CAZDXU010000106.1:0-23502 GCA_964509585.1 uncultured Actinomycetota bacterium
TATGAAAATACTATCTGCATTGCCCCTGCCTACAACTTTGGTATCACCGGTTATCACATTGAGTCCTGTCTCATCGAGTGTCTTTTTAATAGATGACAAAATCTTTTCAAGGTGCTTCACCGGAAGCCCTTCCTCTAAAATGAGGGCCAGACTTATAGCGGTAGGATGAGCTCCTGAAGCGGCAAGATCATTTACAGTGCCGCATATGCTGAGTTTGCCGATATCTCCCCCCGGAAAAAAAATAGGGTCTACCACAAAGCTGTCAGTGGTAAAAGCAAGTCTTTTATGGGAGCCTACATCTATGACTGAACTGTCATCCAGCCGGGAAAGTATTTCATTGCCCAGATACTTCATGATAAGATCATTTATCAGCTGTCCTGTTTTAAGACCTCCATCGCCATGGGATAATTGTATTATTTTATCTGTGAATCTGCTTTTCAATTTAAAAACCCGCCTTTTAACAGTCTATTTTCTTTCATATTTATAATATGCAGCGCAGGAGCCTTCACTGGATACCATGCATGGGCCCACCGGGTTTTCCGGGGTGCAGGCGGAAGCAAAAAGCCTGCAGTCAAAAGGCCTGGCTATGCCCTTAAGGACATCTCCGCAGCGGCAGCCGGGAGGTTCCCCGGATTCCGGCAGGTCTACCCCGAAAATTGCAGCTGCATCAAAACCTGAATATCCGGCTTTAAGCTTCAATCCGCTCCCGGGCAGGATACCCAGGCCCCTCCAGGCCGAATCACCCGGCTTAAAGACTTCCTGCATTGCCGCTATGGCGGCAGGATTACCTTCCGGCCTTACCACCCGGTCATATTGTATCTCTACCCGGGCAGTACCTGAATTATATTGATCCAGGAGCATGTCCAGGGACTGCAGTATGTCTAATGGTTCAAAGCCGGAAATAACACAGGGGGTATGGTATTTTTCAGGAATAAATCCATAGGGCCTGCTGCCTATTATGGCTGAGACATGACCGGGACAAAGGAAAGCATCGACCTTTATCAGGCTGTCTGTCAGCAGCAGTTCCAGGGCAGGCGGTACAAGCTTATGGGTATTGAAGATATAGAAATTATTTATTCCGTCACGGGCAGCTTTTTTAAGGATAACCGCCGAAAGGGGAGCTGTGGTCTCAAAGCCTATTCCCACAAATATCACCTTCTTGCCGGGATTATCTGCGGCATAGTCCAATGCGTCCATGGGAGAGTAACATATCCTGACATCCCGCCCCTGCGACTTCTCGTAATAAAGGCTGGATACTGTACCCGGCACCCTGACCATGTCGCCGAAAGTAAAAAGAGTTACCTCATAATCCCTTATGATCCCGATGATATGATCTATATCGCTGCTGGATGTAACACATACGGGACAACCGGGCCCGCTTATGAGGTTGATGGCTTCAGGCAGGACCTGTCTCAGTCCGGACCTGGATATGGCCATGGTATGGGTACCGCAGACCTCCATTATATTCATACCTTTTGCAGGTCTTTTTTTATTGATGGATCTTTTGAGCTCCTCAATCCTTTTGCGCATCGAGCCATTCCTTCCAGTGATCCTGTGTGGCCAGCGCTTCTTCTTTTTCAACCATCTGTATAGCAAAACCGGCGTGGACAATGACATAATCGCCTATTTTTGCATCAGGCACCAGGGAGATCTCTACTTCCTTTTTGACCTCCAGGCTTTCTATTAAAGCTTTATTATCCTTTATCTCCAGTATTTTTGCTGGTATTGCAAGACACATATAGATCTTCTCCTTATCCTATTTCTTGACCACAGCAGCCATATAAGCCTGCCCCAGTGATATGCCGCCGTCATTTACAGGGACTTTAAAATTAGTATATACCTTAAAACCATTATTGTTCAGGAGATTATAGCACAGGTCCAGAAGATATCTATTCTGGAATACTCCTCCGCTCAGAGCTACAGTCCCGGTACCGGTCCTTTTCCTGTGTCTACAGCTGATGTCAGCTATTACCTGGGCCAGGGTATTATGGAACCTGAAACTGATAAGTCCCTTATCAGTACCGGAAGCGTGATCTTCAAATACCTGCCTGAAAATATGTATGTCATCTATTATAAAACCGTCGTCATGCTGCAAAAACCTTATATCATAACGGAAGTTCTCATCTATAAAGGCCAGGCCTGCCTTATCCATGATGTCTGCATAACTGTCATCTATGGCCATCTCCAGGGCGATGGCTGCCTCTCCCTCATAGGATATCACATGCTTTAGGCCCAGATGGGAGCTTACGGCATCGAAAAACCTGCCCATGCTTGTAGTGACGGGACTGTTAAATCCAGTTACGAGCTGCCCTTTCAATATATCCAGCTCCTGTTTTTGCATTTTATCATAAGTCATATTATCCAGTATATGCGCTGCCGGCCGGTTATTGTCCCGGAATAGATAATATATATAGGCTGCTGCCATGCGGTAAGGCCTTTTTATAGTAATATCGCCGCCTGGGAGTATTTTTTCTGAAAGGTGCCCCATCCTCTGGAAATCGAGGCTGCTATTTACGGAGAAGACTTCGCTTCCCCATATTTTTCCGTCTTCGCCATAACCGGTCCCGTCCCAGGAAAATCCCAGAAGGTGGGAATGTATATGATTCTCAGCAATAACGGATGCTATATGCGCCTCATGGTGCTGTACCGGGAAAAGTATTCCCGGTTTCCCGGCAAGGGCTTCAGAATCCCTGGTGGAACGGTAATCAGGATGCATATCATGGGCTATAATACCGAAATGGTCAATACCGAAAATATCCTGGTAGTTTTTAAGGCTGGACCGGTAAAAATCAATGGATGGGGCAGTATCAAGATCGCCGATATGCTGGCTTACGATAGCATAATTTTTGGTTAGTATGGTAAAAGTATTCTTTTCCTGGGCACCGGAAGCCAGGATGTCTTTTTCAAACGGTTCTATATCCAGTTTTAGCGGATAGGGGGCATATCCCCTGGCCCTCCTCAGGACCATCTCCCTGCCCCTGAACATGCGCACAACGGAATCATCATACCTGGAGAAAATATCCCGGTCATGCATGAGGTAGTAATCACAGATATTTTTCAGTCTCCCGGCGGCATCACTGTTTTCGGAAGCAATTGGTTCTTCGCTAATATTGCCGCTGGTCATCACCAGGGGAGTCCCGAAATATTCAAACAGTATGTGATGTATGGGCGTATAGGGCAGCATCACCCCTTCATACCTGTTACCGGGGGAGACCTGGCAGGAGAGGGGATAATCCCCCGGTCTTTTCCTGAGAAGCACTATGGGTGCCCGGGGGGATCTAAGAAGCGATTCCTCGAGGTCGTCAATATGATAGTATCTTTCTATCCATCCGGTATGGGCAGCCATTACTGCAAAAGGCTTGGCAGGCCTGGATTTACGCGATCTCAAACTATTTACTGCTTCATCAGATAATGCATCACAGGCTATCTGGAACCCTCCCAGGCTCTTCAGCCCAATTATCTTTCCTTCAGCCAGCAGCGCTGAAGCATCTTTTAAGGGCTCATCACTTCTTACAGTATTATTATTGCTGTCTACAAGCGCCAGGCGGGGGCCGCAGGCGCTGCATGCATTCGGCTGGGCATGGAACCTGCGGTCAAGGGGATCGGAATATTCTTTTTCACAGTCGGGACACATCCGGAAACGGTCCATGGTGGTATGGGGCCGGTCATAGGGCATCCGCTTTATTATGGTAAACCTGGGGCCGCAATTGGTGCAGTTTGTAAAAGGATAATGGTAGCGGCGCTTATCATCAGGATCAAAGATGTCCTTCCGGCAGTTTTCACATGTTGCCAGGTCCGGCGATACCAGCTGGAACCTTTTTCCGGTGTCCCTGCTTTTTTCAATAGAAAATCCGCTATAACTGATCGGGTCTTGTAAAACTACAGTCCTGATATCTTCTATTATTGATGCTGCGGGACTTTGTTTCAAAATAGCATCGGTAAATTCCTGAAGCTTGCGGACAGAAAGCCCGGCTGCATTGATTACTACGCCCTCAGTAGTATTGGCAACAATACCTTTTATCCCAAGCTTTTGGGCAAGCCTGTATATGAAGGGACGAAAACCGACACCCTGCACAATGCCCCTTATCTCTATTTTATATGAATTATTTTTGCCAATGTCATCCATATGAACTTTTCCGGAAGACCCTGCATTTATCAGTTTAACCGGCCTCCCGGCAATCTAACATATTCTATCACATCGGCAGTCTAAATCTATTGGTTTTTAGCCGGCACGGAAAGGGTTTTTTCAGTATTCTGCCTGAAACTTCCGGCACGCAGGCTGAGGTATATAAGGTATATGATTATAAAAACGCTTATTATTGCCGGAGGCAGCGATGAACGTTCTCCGGAAAGTGAAAGGGCGGCGGCAGCGGCGAACCCGCCGTTTTTTATGGTGGCAAATAATATATAACTGCTTTTGTTCTTTGCTCCTATGCCGGTTTTTTTCAGGATCAGTTCTGTTACCAGGCCGGTAACCAAAACCGCAGCAGCAGTTATGGCACTGACCAGCCCCACTGTCCCGGGATAAGATAAAAAGTAGCTGCGGTTAAGGGCTATAACCGTAAAGATGACTACAAATAGTCCCCAGTTGGTTATGGCACCCCTCCACCTGAGTATGCTCTTTTCTGCCCTGAACTTGAGGATCAGCCTTGAAACTACAAATGGTGCCAGGATCAGTTCCGAAAACAGTAAAAGCAGCCTGACTGGCTGTATGAAACTGGAACCTATGAACAAGTAGCCATAGACAGGCATGATGAGTACTGCCATCAAATGGGATGCTATCACACCCTTAAGCGAAAATGCTTTATTTCCCCCCAGTATTCCTGTAAATGGCGCTATAGCCACACCTGCGGGAGATACAGCCGCGATAACGAAGCCTTTCCATAGCTGCCCGTCTTCTATGAGGAAATAGGCGGGAACAAGGGTCATAATGGAAAAAAGCACATAGTTTAATAAGAATATGACTGCAGAAGGTTTTACCGCATCCCTTAAGGGAAGAAATGACCGGTTCGGTATCTCCAGCATGGAAACAGTCATCACCATAGCCAGTGCCGGTATTACAAGATACCTGAGCCAGTCTCCAATATTGCCTGCGGCAAAACCAAGGACGAAAGCAAGTATGAATATGAAGTTCCTGTTACTTAATAGCCTGGCCATAAATGCCGGGACTTTATTGAGTATCCCCATTTTCCTCATCAGCATCTTCTTCCTGTATATTGCCGGCATCTATAAGGACCAGGGCACCCAGGGTGGATACATCATTTATATCAAACACGCTGGAAGAAGATATTACCAGTTCTGTGGTATCCAGGTTATCGGTATCCAGTATTGAAACGGTAAACCCTATAATGGAACCGTCAGCTGGTACAAAACTAGAAAAATTATACCAGGGTATGCTGGCTTCGATAACATAACCATTTGCCAGCCTGTTGGATGCTACCGATACACCCCTGGGCGGGGCATCTGAAGGCCAGCTCATATAAGATTCGGGAAGGATCGATGAAAAATTACCGGGTGAGAAATCTATCTGGTAATCATCGCTGTTATAAAATGATATCTGGAGGTCCCCCGTCAAATCGGTATCAAACACCATAGTTATGCTGTCACCCTTGTTTATCTCATTGGCAGTATAGTTTTGGCTGAAAACATCATCCACTACCTGGAGAGCGAAATAAAAATTCTCATCATCCCAGCAGGAGGAAAAAGTGCCGCTGACATCGGTATGGGTAGTGTAATTTTCTTTTTTTATAGTAGGTTCAAAATTGGAGAATTTCTCAAATATGTCCCATTCTGCAAAATTGCCGTCCACCGTAGGGGGCAAGTAGCATTTATAGGAAAAAATAGGCACCCCCGGAGGTATGGTATTCTGGGGCCGGTAGGTAGATTGTGCAAGTATAAGGTCTTTTTTCTCCTCGATATCCACACTTATTATGGTATTCTGCTGCTGTTCCATCTCATATTCCACCACGATAGTAACCGGGTTTGAATATGATAGTATCTCTCCATTATCATCCAGCACCCGGGCAGAGATCTCATATTCGTCTGGATCGTAAGGGTTCCAGTTATATTCGAAAGGAGGAGAATTGAACAGCTTTACCTGCTCGCCGTCAATCAGGATCTCGATCTGAAGCCCCTCTGTTTCAGACTGCTTGCTCTTTACCTCTATGGGGACAGTCTCCTTGGAATTGATAAAATTAAATATCGTATTGTTTGCAGGAGATGTAATAAAAACGGAATAATCAGATTCTTCCTGTGTCTTTTCACTATTATCAGCAGAAAAAAAATCAAGGGGGAAATTATTTCTTACAGCGAAAAAGAATATAAGTGAAAAACCTATTATTATTATTACCAGTATATAGGGAAAACGGTCAAGGATTCCGAGATATTTCCGTCTGTCGCCTTTCATTCTTCCTGTTCTTTCCTTTCTTCCATCAGTTTTTCCTTGAGATTAAAGGGCAGCTCTTCATATTTAAGGAATTTCTGGGAGAATCTTCCCCTGCCCTGGGTAAGCGATGTGAGGTCGACTGCATAGTTAAAAGCCTCTGACTGCGGTACGGATGCTTTTATGAGCTGTTTTTTATTGGCAGAGGGGGTCATAGATATTATCTTGCCCCTTTTGGAATTGATATCGCCTATAATATCACCCATATATTTTTCAGGGACCATTATATCCAGCTCCATTATTGGCTCAAGTATTATAGGAGCAGCATCCTGCATGCCTTTTTTAAATGCCATTGAGGCCGCTATCTTAAAGGCCATCTCTGATGAATCGACAGTATGGTATGAACCGTCATACAGGTTTACCCCTACATCTATGACAGGGAATTTGGCCAGCGCCCCGTTTTCCAGGGCTTCCCTGATCCCTTTTTCTACTCCCGGAATATAGCCCTTCGGTATAGAACCGCCAAATATACTGTCCGTAAACTCAAAACCTTCACCGCTCTTCAAGGGTTTGAGTTCTATGAAAACATGTCCAAACTGACCCCTTCCTCCGGACTGTTTTTTATACTTATATTCAGTCTTTGCGCTTTTTTTAATGGTCTCTTTGTAGGCTACCTGGGGAGCTATCATATCGATGTCTACATCATACTTTTCTTTTAGTTTATCCCTGGTTATGGAAAGATGCAGGTCGCCCATTCCCCATAGTATGCTCTGGTGTACTTCAAGATTTAATTCCTGCTTCAGGGTCTGGTCTTCCTGTACCAGCTTGCCCAGGCTGTTGCTGATCTTTTCCTCATCACCTTTGCTCCTGGGCATTATAGCCCTGGGAAAGGTAGGCTGCAAATAGTCTACTTTCCTTATGACCATGGGGTCGCTATTGGAATATATGGAGTCATCATTCTCGATCTCCATAAGTTTTGAAACAGCCACTATTTCCCCGCAGGAAGCACTCTCTATCTCAACCTGTTCTTTGCCCTGCAGTTTGAATATATTGCTGAATTTCAGGGGCTTGCCGCTTTCAGGAGTCATAAAGCTTTCCCCGGCTTTCATGGTCCCTGAAAATATCCTGAATATCGACAATTTCCCGATATAGGGATCTGCCATTGTCTTGAAAACATAAGCCAGAAAAGGACCATCCTCTGAGGGTTCTATCAGGGTTTCCTTTCCATCAGCGGTAATGTCTATGGGCGGTGTGTCAAGCGGGGAGGGGAGAAGGCCGTTCATATAATCCATTAGCAGGTCTATGCCAAAATTCCTGGCGGCAGAGACGGCAAAAACCGGTATTACCTCACCTGATACCACAGCTTTTTTCAATATGCTGCTTAAAAGGTTTTCATCTATCTTTTCTCCTTCAAGATATTTGTTCAAAAGCTCATCATCAGTTTCCACTATAGATTCCACAAGGTCATTGTGGGCATTTCCTGCCTGTTCGCTTACAGGTCCGTCTATATCGGTTTTTGACCCCCTGAAGTCGCCATTCCCGTATTCATATCCCTGGTCCTGGAGTATGTCTATGACTTTTGAAAAATCTTCACCGGTATTGCCCGGCATAGTGATGGGGACCAGGTTCAGGCCGGAACTGCTCTTGATGTCTTCTACGGTCTTTATGAAATCAATATTCTCCAGGTCCATCTTGTTCAGCACCATGATCATGGGACGGGTATGTTCCTGAAGCTGCTCCAGTATTATCTCTGTAGGCGCCTGTATGCCTGATTTTGCATCGATGACCATGAGTACGCTGTCAGACACCTTTATGGCAGCCTGTGTCTGGCCGATAAGGTCGCTGTAGCCCGGTGAATCTATTATATCTATATTAAAGTCTTTCCAGCTATAGTGCATTATGCTGGAACTGATGCTAAAACCCTTTGATTTCTCCATATCAGCATAATCGGATACTGTGTTTTTTTCCTCGACTTTGCCAAGCCGCTCAATCGATTTTGAATTGAATAAAAGGCATTCAGCCAGGGTGGTCTTTCCTGAACCATTACCTGATACCAGACCGATTACCTTATTGTTTGAACAGCCTTTTCTACTCATCTATTCTCCTTCCAGAGATATATGCTATCTCCACTAAAACATATCCTTGTTAAAACAATAGAAGAAATATACCATAAATAAGGTATGGTGTAAAAAAGTATCAGCCTTCTTAAAAGATAATCAAAAAAGAGGCAAAGAGCCGGCCTGCTGCATGGCGGATTTATATTTTTAGGCCTTTATATATGTTATAATCTATCATTGTCTATAAAGATCTTTTGCCGCAGGACGGCACTGGAAAAACAGTAAAAGGAGGATGGGATGGTAATCGGTCTGGTAACACTTATAATCGTCATAGTAATAGGTATAGTGCTGGTAATCGGGTCAGGCATAGGCATATACAATTCAATAGTCACCCTGAGAAACCGGGTGGATAATTCCTGGCACCAGATAGATGTACAGCTGAGAAAAAGATATGACCTCATACCAAACCTGGTAGAGACAGTAAAAGGATATGCCGCACATGAGAAAGAGACCCTGGAAAAGGTAATAGCAGCCAGGAAACAGGGGATAGAGGCCGGCAATGTAAAAGATCAGGCAAAAGCCGAGAACATGCTGACCGATACGCTTAAATCCCTGTTTGCAGTATCGGAAAGATATCCCGACCTCAAGGCAGATGCGCATTTTTCCAGGCTCATGGAGCAGCTTAACGGCATTGAGAGCAATATCGCCTATGCAAGGCAGTTCTATAATGATACGGTTATGAAGCTTAACACCAGGATACAGACTTTCCCCGGCAATATATTTGCCAGGATATTTAATTTTACAGGGAAAGAGTATTTTGAGATAGATGAAGAAGAGGCCAGGGGACCGGTTAAGGTAGAATTCTAGAAAATAGTTTCTCTGGATAGGATTATCTTAAAATGTATGAAGATATAGCAAAAAACAGGGCTAAGACTGTCCTTTTGATACTGGGTTTCATCTTTTTCATATCCCTTATCGGTTACTTTGTAGGTATGTATTTTGATTACAGGTATGGATATGGGACTGCATTCTCCATAGTACTTCTGGTATTGGCGCTGGTAATTGCATTGTTTGTCAGTGCCGGCAGTTATTATTTCAGTGACAGGATAGTCCTTTCCCTGACCGGCGCCAGGCCCCTGTCAATAGAAAAAGATACAAGAGTATATTATATGGTAGAAGGGCTTGCCATTGCGGCAGGAGTCCCCATGCCCGGGATTTATGTGATACCTGACAGGGGGATGAATGCCTTTGCTACAGGGAGAAATCCCCAAAAGGGAGTGATAGTATTTACCACTGGCCTGCTGGAAGGGCTTGATGATGAGGAATTAAAGGGAGTTATATCACACGAGCTTGCACATATAAAAAATTACGATATACTTCTGGGGACTGTAATTGTGGTGCTGGTAGGAATGATCTCCATACTGGCCAATATCATGGCCAGGTTTATGCTTTTTGGAGGCCGCGGCAGGAGATCATCGAAGTCAGGCGGCGGGGTATTTATGATCATATTGCTGGTTGTAGGGATCATATTCATACTGCTCTCACCGCTGGTGGCTACCATCATAAGGATGGCAGTGTCAAGGAGCCGGGAATACCTGGCTGACTCTTCCGGTTCCCTGATAACCCGGTATCCGGCAGGCCTGGCAAATGCCCTGAAGAAGATAAAGGACAACAGCCAGGTCAGGACAGCCAATAGCGCTACTGCCCATCTTTTTATAAATAATCCCCTGGGAAGGGATTCAAAAGTCATATTTAAGAAATTATTTGATTCCCATCCTCCCATAGACGAGAGGATAGAGAGACTGGAGAAGATGTCCCTGGGTATAGGTACAAGTTAAAGGAGATGTAAAATGGAAAAATCAAGCTTCAAGGTAAAATCCGGATTGGCCCAGATGTTCAAGGGCGGCGTCATAATGGATGTCACCACTCCGGAACAGGCAAAAATAGCCGAAGATGCCGGTGCGGTATCGGTCATGGCTCTGGAAAGGATACCGGCAGACATAAGGGCCTCCGGGGGAGTGGCCAGGATGACTGATCCTGAGATAATATTGAAAATAATGGATTCGGTTTCCATCCCGGTTATGGCCAAGGCCAGGATAGGACACTTTGGGGAAGCGCAGATACTGGAAGCCATAGGCATAGACTATATAGATGAAAGCGAGGTGCTTACCCCGGCAGACGAGAAATATCATATAGATAAATGGAAGTTCAAGGTCCCGTTTGTCTGCGGAGCCACATGTCTGGGAGAAGCCCTGCGGCGTATCGGTGAAGGCGCGGCCATGGTGCGGACCAAGGGTGAAGCGGGTACTGGTGATGTGATAGAAGCAGTCAGGCATATGAGGAATATAAGGGATGAGATTGCAAGGCTGGCGGTCATGCCGGAAGAAGAGCTCATGACCATAGCCAAGGAAATGGGAGCTCCCTATGACCTGGTAAAATATATTCATGAGGAAAAAACACTCCCGGTAGTAAACTTTTCTGCAGGGGGCATATCCACACCGGCGGATGCAGCCATGATAATGCAGCTGGGGGCTGAGGGTGTATTTGTGGGTTCCGGCATATTCAAGTCAGAAAACCCTTCCAGGATGGCTGCTGCCATAGTCGAGGCTGTCACCCATTTTAAAGACCCGGAGATACTGGCCAGGGTCTCCCGGGGCCTGGGCAATGCCATGACCGGGACAGCAGTAAGCGACCTGGATGCGGGGCAGAAGATTGCCGGCAGGGGATGGTAAAAGGCTATGAAGGACATCGCAGTCGGGGTACTTGCCCTGCAGGGAGATTTCAGGGAGCATATTGAATTATTGAAAAAAATGGAAATTACAGCTGTGGAGATAAGGATCCCCCCGGACCTGGACCAGGTTGACGGACTTATAATACCCGGGGGGGAGAGCACTACCATAAATAAATTACTGGCAAAATATGGCCTGGTGCAAAAGATATATGAATTCTCCAGAGGGGGCAAGCCTATTTTCGGCACCTGTGCCGGGCTCATAGTCCTGGCAAAAAAAGCGGATGGAGAAGCCGCACAGATGGGACTTATCGATATTGATGTAGAAAGGAATGCATACGGACGCCAGATCGATAGCTTTGAGCAGCTAATAAGTCTAAACCTTGATAACGGGACCGGAAAAAAAGAATTTAATTCAGTATTTATAAGGGCGCCAAAGATAACCAGGAAAGGAAATGATGTCAGGGTCCTGGGAATGCGGGAAAGGGAGATAGTCCTGGCCAGGGAAAACAATATCCTGGTAAGCGCATTTCATCCGGAGCTGACAGATGATACTATTATACATAAGTATTTTTTAGATATGATAAGGGAAGACCCAAAGGAGAAATAATATGTCGGGACATTCAAAATGGCATTCCATAAAACATAAAAAGGCAAAGGAAGATGCCAAAAGGGGAAATCTTTTCGGCAAACTCTCCAAGGGTATAATAATCGCAATAAAGGATGGCGGAGGCGTATCGGAACCCAGGGATAATATAACCCTTGCCAATGCTATAGCAAAAGCCAAGGAATACAATATGCCCCAGGCCAATATTGACAGGGCTATTAAAAGGGGTACCGGGGAAATAGAAGGTGAAAATTATGAGAGCATAGCATATGAAGGATACGGCCCCGGAGGTATAGCCGTGATCGTAGAGGCGCTTACGGAAAACAGGAACAGGACTGCATCCGACGTAAGGAATACTTTTGGAAAATATGGGGGCAACCTGGGTGAATCAGGCAGCGTGAGCTGGCAGTTTGAAAGAAAAGGATTTATAGTAGTTGAGAAAAGCGCTGTAAAGGATGAAGAGGCATTCTTGCTGGAAGTCATCGATTCCGGGGCAGAGGATATCGAGGAAGCCGGAGATGTCTTTGAGATAAAGGCAGATCCTGCCGATTTCGTAAGGGTAAAGGAGTCTTTGCAGGCAAATGATATCAGTATAAAGACCAGTGAAATAAGTCTGGTACCGAAATCCACATTGGAACTTACCCTGGAAGAGGGCAAGAAAGCCATGAGGCTGATAAATGCCCTGGAAGAACATGATGATATACAAAATGTCCATTCCAATATAGAATTAAGCCAGGAGATCCTGGATGCATTGGACGAAGGATGATGATGTCGCCAAACGGTTTTAGAGTCCTGGGCATCGACCCGGGCCTGGAGACTACAGGTGTCAGCATAGTGGATATAAACGGGTCTGCATACAGTCCCATATACACGGGATGCATAATAACCGGCAAGAAAGACCCCCTGTGCCGGCGGCTGGAGATTATATTCAATGACCTGGTACGCATAATAGACACCTATAAACCTGATTGCATGGCCATAGAAGAACTATTTTTCAGCTCCAATACCAAAACCGCCATAAAGGTAGGACATTCCAGGGGAGTACTTATGCTGGCCGGAAGCACAAGGGGGCTCGATATATATGAATATACGCCCCTGGAGATAAAGCAGGCCGTGGTGGGATATGGAAGAGCTACTAAAAAACAGGTAAAATATATGCTTAAAGTCATACTGGGAGTAAAAGACGACTTTTTTCCCAAAGCCGATGATGCCTGGGATGCCATGGCGGTATCGATATGCCATGGCAGTTATTATAAATTCAAGGATAAGACCAGACAGGCCGGAGAACTTAGATCATGATAGCCAGAATAAAAGGGGAGATACTGGAAAAGACGCCCTCCAGGGTAGTAGTAGCTTCCGGGGGAATAGGATTTGAGGTCCTTATCTCGGGTAAGACATTTGAAAAGCTTCCAGGACTGGGTGAAGTGGTTGAGATGGATATATATACTTATGTCAGGGAAGACGACATAAGGCTGATAGGCTTTTTCAGTAAGGAAGACAGGGATATATTCCTGAAGCTTCTGGCAGTTTCCGGCATCTCCATAAAGATCGCGCTCAGCACATTGACTATATATGACTTCCGGGAACTCCGCCGCATAATAACTGCCAGGGATACTGATATGGCCAGCAGGGTGCCGGGCATAGGCAAAAAACTGGCTGAGAGGCTGATACTGGAGCTTAAGGATAAATTTGATGAAGAAGAGATGATAGAAGCGGGCATGACAGGCGGCATACCTGAAGGAGATAAGATCTTTGAGGTAAAACAGGCCCTTAAGACCCTCGGCTACAACAGCCGGGAGATAAGCAAGGCGCTGGCAAAGATAAGACCCGGGGATGCGGAGGACAGCAAAGTGGAAGACATCCTGAGAATAGCCCTTAAGGAGGTATGACCATTACAAGTGAAGGCCAGGGATATCAGGGCAATCCGGATATTGATCCCAATTACAAAAAAGAAGACCTGGAGCTTGACAGGAGCCTGAGGCCCAGGCTGATCTCGGAATTTGTGGGCCAGGAAAAAATAGTGGGGAACCTCAGGGTCTTTATAGACTCTGCCCGGAAACGGAGCGAGCCTCTGGACCATGTCATATTGTCAGGCCCCCCGGGCCTGGGAAAGACCTGCCTGGCAGAGATAATAGCAAATGAGATGAACGTAAACTTCAGGATAACTTCAGGGCCTGCCATTGAAAGGGCAGGAGACCTGGCTGCCATACTTACCAACCTTGAAGACTTTGATGTACTCTTCATAGACGAGATACACAGGCTTAACCGCACCGTGGAGGAAATACTTTATCCGGCTATGGAGGATTACAAACTTGATATAATAATAGGCAAAGGACCTTCGGCAAAATCCATCAGGATAGATATCGCACCATTTACCATAATCGGAGCCACTACCAGGATCGGGCTGGTGGCATCCCCCCTCAGGGACCGTTTTGGGGTGAACCTCAGGCTTGACTACTATGACAATGACAGCCTGGTAAAGATCATAAAAAGGTCAGCCCGCATACTGGATCTTGTAATAACCGACAGAGGCGCAGCCATGCTGGCTTCCCGCAGCCGGGGAACTCCCAGGATCGCCAACAGGCTCCTGAGGAGGGTCAGGGATTATGCGCTGGTAGGCGGTGACGGAAAGATAGACCACGCATCTGCGGAGGCAGCCCTGGACAGGCTGGATATAGACAAGCTGGGACTGGATGTAATAGACAAAAAGATACTTAATACCCTGGTGGTCAAGTTTAACGGCGAAGCTGTGGGAGTGGGCACTATAGCTGCTTCCATAGGGGAAGATACCAATACCATCGAGGATGTATATGAACCCTATCTGCTTCAGCTCGGTTTTGTAAAGAGGACCCCCAGGGGCAGGGTGGCAACGGTCAGGGCATTCAGATATATGGGAATAGAAAAAGATCCCGGACAAAAGCTATTTTAACCTGCAGCATATGGACCTAAGACTTTTTGACTACAGCCTACCGGAAAGATTCATTGCCCAGAAACCGATTGATAAACGCGACCATTCCAGGCTGTTGATAATCGACCGCAATGACAGCAGGCTGAGGCATGACATCTTCTATAATCTGGGCGATCACCTGAACAAAGGTGATGTGCTGGTAATAAATAACAGCAGGGTGACCCGGTGCCGGCTTTTTGGAAAGAAAGAAAAGACGGAAGCTTCCATTGAATGTTTTGTACTGGAAAAGGAAAGAGGCAGGGTTTACCAGGTCCTGCTCAGACCCTCAAAAAGACTCAAGGCAGGCGACAGGGTCTATATAGGAGGAGATGATTTCCAGGTACTGGAAAAACTGGAACGAGGCCGGGCCCTGGTCGAGTTCAGCAGGCCCGCAGAAGAGGTATTTGCGGCCAGCGGACAGGTCCCGCTTCCGCCCTATATTAGATCAGCCGATATTGACGGGGACAGGTACCAGACAGTCTATGCTGACAGGGAAGGTTCTGCTGCAGCTCCTACGGCCGGACTGCACTTTACAGCGGACCTTATGGACAGGCTCAGTAAAAAGGGGATATTATTTGCCAGCCTGTCTCTTGATATCGGGCCCGGCACTTTCAGGCCGGTTTCCTGCAGGAATATAGAAGAACATAAGATGCATGAAGAATACTATTCCATCGACGATGTCCAGGCAGGCCTGATAGAATCAGCAAGGAAGGAAAACAGGAGGATCATAGCTGTGGGTACGACCAGCGCCAGGGTGCTGGAGGCGGTAATGGCAGCCCATGGCATGATAAAAAAAAGCTCAGGCCGGACCGGGATATATATATACCCTCCATACAGATTCAGGGCAGTTGATGCCATGATAACCAATTTCCATCTTCCCAGGTCCACCCTCCTTATAATGATAAGCGCATTTGCCGGAAGAAAAAAGGTGCTTGAGGCCTACAGGGAAGCCATGGAAAAGGAATACAGGTTTTACAGTTTTGGCGACTGCATGTTAATAATATAGCTAAGTCTCTGGATACAGCAATATGTTTTTTCAGATAAGACAACAGGATAGGAAGACCCGGGCCAGGTGCGGTCTTCTTACAACCGCCCATGGCAATGTAGAGACCCCGGTATTTATGCCTGTAGGCACAAGGGCGGCAGTCAAGGCTGCCAGGCCGGATGACCTTAAAGACATGGGGTGCAGCATAATACTGGGAAATCTCTATCATGTCTATCTGCAGCCGGGAATAGAAGTTATAAAGCAGGCAGGAGGACTGCACAGGTTCATGAACTGGGACAGGAGCATCCTTACCGACAGCGGCGGCTTCCAGGTATTCAGCCTGGGAGGCATCAGGAAAGTGCTTCAGGATGGAGTCGAGTTCCGTTCCATAATAGACGGGTCAAAACATTTCTTTACGCCGGAAAATGTGATCAGGATGCAGTCTGACATAGGTTCCGACATCGCCATGGTGCTTGATGAATGCATACCCTATAACCAGGATTATGAATATACCAGGGAGGCTGCAGACAGGACAAACCGATGGGCGGCGGCTTCCCTGGAGGAAGGCAGCCGCATGCAGGCATCCGGCATGAAGATATTCGGCATAGTCCAGGGAGGATTTATCAGGGAACTGAGGAGGTCCTGCGCTATAGAGATATCATCGATGGACTTTGACGGCATAGCCTTCGGCGGACTGAGCGTTGGGGAGGAAAGAGGGCTGACCATGGAGATGCTCTCATATTCAATAGATCATGCAGACAGGACAAAGCCCTTATATTTCATGGGCCTGGGAGATCCCGGGGGAATACTGGAAGCAATCGGAATGGGTATCGATATGTTTGACTGTGTCCTGCCCACCCGTATTTCCAGGAACGGCAGCGCATTTACATCCGGGGGAAGGGTAAACCTTAAGAACAACCGGTTTATACGGGATTTTAGCCCCATAGAAGACGGGTGCAGCTGCTATGCCTGCAGGAATTTTTCATCAGCATATATAAGGCACCTGGTAAAAAGCCGTGAGATCCTGGCCAGCATGCTGCTTACAACCCATAATATACATTTTATCATGGATCTGGTAAAAAGAAGCCGGGATGCCATAAAAGCAGGCAGATTTGATGATTTTAAGAGAGACTTCCTGCAGGAGTATAATAAAAGCGGCAAAAAATAAAAAATCTTCAATAATTGTTTGCAAAATTTTTAAAAAAGTTAATAATAGTGATATTTGATTTTTAAAAACTAAGGAGTGATATACAGGATGAGATATTCAATAAAGTTATTAGCGGTATTGGTCATTAGCATCATGCTGATGGGGACGGCAGCCTTTGCTGTATCATGTCTTCCCATGACCACCGATACCGGCACTGCTGGTGATGATGGTACGGCAGCAGCCCAGGAAGAACCCACTGGATTTGCCGCTATATTTGCACAATACGGGACATGGATCTGGCTGGCCATACTTGTAGTAGCCTTCTACTTCCTTCTTATAAGGCCCCAGAGGACCAGGAGCAAGAAAGCACAGGAGCTTATGTCCAGTCTTGCCAGGGGCGATGAAGTGGTGACTGCCGGAGGATTTCATGGAAGGATCAAGGATATCCGGGATGATGTCATAATAATAACCATTGCTTCCGGTGTGGATGTAAAGGTCAATAAGGCTTCGGTCTCCAAGAAAGTCGCAAATCAGCAATAATCTTTAAAGACATACCAATAGCTGTTTTACCTGGAAAAATAACTGATGCGCAATAAAAGAGTAAATATTATAATATTTATAGCATTTATACTGCTGATAGGTGTTAGTATTTACTATATTGCCGTCCAGCCCATAAATCTGGGACTGGACCTTAAGGGCGGGACCCAGATAATCCTTCGCCCGGTTGAAGGCGAGGAATCCCAGGTAACTGCCGAGTCCCTGGATAAGGCCATGCTTATAATCATGGACAGGATCGACAGGCTGGGGATATCGGAACCCCTGGTCACCAGGGATATCTCCAATAATATTGTTATACAGCTGCCGGGCGTAGGCGACCCGGACCGCGCTGTCAGCGTTATAGGCAGGACAGCTCAGCTTGAATTCAGGATACTTGAAGGCACCCTGGTGTCCCGCAGGGGCCAGGAAACGGAATTCGTTGATTTTGATCCGGATACAGGCAGTATTTCCTATGGTCCGGCCCCGGATGAAGTGATACTTGTGGATAATATCAATTCCGCTGCGCCCGTAAAGTCCGGAGTGCTTCATTTCGGGGAAGATGACGATAAGATATACCTTATGGACAGGGAATTTGAATTTGGAAGCGCATTTGATCCGGAAATGGCTGAGGGAGTATTTGAGTACGACCAGTCCACCCGTGAACTTATCCTTAAGGATATTGACTCAGGCGAAAGCCTGGGAGAGATGCTAACAGACGGCAGGAGCGGGGCGGCTTCACTGGTAGGTCCGGTTCTTCTTACAGGCGATAAGCTGGCCAGGGCATCAGCCGGCTATGATAGTACAGGCCAGATAATAGTATCCCTCAGTTTTAAGCAGGAGGGAGTTAACGCATTTGAGGATATCACCACAAACAATATAGGCGAGCAGCTGGCAATTGTGCTGGACGAAGAGATCAAGTCTGCACCATTTATAAATGTCCCCATATCCGGAGGCGATGCCGTGATAGAGGGAATAAACAGCCTGGATGAAGCCAATGATATAACCCTTGTCCTGCAGACGGGAGCGCTTCCGGTGAACCTGGTCATAGAGGAAAGCAGCACCGTAGGGCCTACCCTGGGAAGGGATGCGCTGGATAAGGGGCTTTATGCCGGGCTTATAGGTTTTGTGCTTATAATCATATTCATGACAGCTTATTACAGGGGCCTGGGACTGATATCGGTACTGGGACTTCTGGTCTATGTAGCTTTATTCTGGGGCATACTTGCGGGAATAGGGGCGGCGCTTACCCTTCCCGGCATTGCAGGGATAATACTTACCATAGGTATGGCGGTAGACGCCAATGTGATAATATTTGCGCGCATAAGGGAAGAGGCCAGGAAGGGTAAATCAACCCGCATAGCCATCGGCGACGGCTTCAGGCATGCTTTGAGCACTATAGTGGATGCTAATGTCACTACCCTTATAACGGCAGCAGCACTTTACAGTTTTGGCACCGGGCCCATAAAGGGATTTGCTGTCACCCTGGCCCTGGGCGTGGTACTGAGCATGCTCATCAGCCTGCTTTTTACCAGATCAGTATTATTTACAGCTGCCGGTCTTCATGGCCTGGCCAGGCCCAGTTTCATAGGTGTCAGAAAAAAAGAGGAGCAGTGATTTGGATCTGAAAAAGCTGCAGTTTGATTTTATAGGAAGAAGCAAGATATGGTTCATAATATCTGCTGTAGTAATACTTGCAGGAGTGGCCGGTTATTTCATACAGGGCGGATTTAATTTTGGTATTGATTTTCTTGGCGGAACCCTGATAGAGGTAGAATTCGACCAGGATGTCCAGTCGCAGGCCATAAGGGATATCCTTGATGAACAAGGTTACGGCAGTTCCATAATACAGCAGACAGAGCCTGATCAATATATAATCAGGATAAAAGCCGAAGAGATAGGCAAACCCATAGGCAGCGAGGAAAAAAATGCCATCCTGGATGCGCTGGACCAGGAAATCGGCATAAACCGCCAGCTGCTGCAGGACAGGACAGTAGACCCGGGATTCGGCAGCGTGCTTATAAGGAATGCCCTTATCGCCATGGCCATAAGCCTGGCAGGCATACTTATATATGTATGGATCCGTTTCGAATTCCGTTTTGGTGCTACAGCTATAGTGACCCTGGCCCATGATGTGCTGGTAACCCTGGGAGTATATGCCATACTCAACCGGGAAATAAATACATCCACTATTGCGGCAATACTTACTATCATAGGTTATTCGCTAAATGATACCATTGTAGTGTTTGACCGCATCAGGGAAAATACTCCCCAGTCCAGGAAGCTTGGTTATGCCGGTGTGATAAATAAATCCGTAAATACGACCCTTACCAGGTCCATAAATACCTCTATTACCACATTATTCCCGGTAATACTCCTCTTAATACTGGGTACTGCTGCGCTCAAGGATTTTGCCCTGGCCCTGACCATAGGTATAATATCCGGTACATACTCTTCCATCTTCTTTGCCAGCCCCATGCTGGTATCCTGGAATAACAGGTTCGCTAGATATAAAAAATAGAAATGGCAGAAAATCCCCATAAGTGGATACCAAGAAAAAGCGATTTCGAAGACCTGCTCCTGACCATAGAGGGATACTGTCCCGTTTTTTCAAGACTTCTCCTCTCCAGAGGACTTGATAGCAAAGACAGGATAGATGAATTCCTTAACCCATCTTTAAGAAAAATGCATGACCCCTTCCTTATGCCGGGCATGGCGGCAGCCGTATCCAGGTTTAAAAAAGCCCTGGAAGGAGACGAAAACATATGGATATTCGGCGATTATGATGCTGACGGCATAATAAGTTCAGCACTGTTATATAATTTCCTGGGTGCCCTGGGTTTAAATCCGGATGTCTATATACCGGACAGGACCAGCGAAGGCTATGACCTGAACCAGGATTTCCTTGAATCTGTGACCGGGAAAGCGGACCTGGTCATATGTGTGGATTGCGGCACAAACAGCTCCGCGCCCCGGGAATATGTGATGGACAATACTGCCAGTCCCGGGGTAATAGCATGCGATCACCACAATCCCGCACCCTGCAGCTATAACCAGTCTGAAAGATATATAGTGGTAAATCCAAAGCTGCCCGGAACCGTTTATCCCTTCAGGGAACTGAGCGGAGCGGGAGTGACATTCAAGTTCATGACGGCAGTACTCAGGAGTCTTGATGCAAAAAAAAAGAAATGCTTCAGCAGTGATTATTTAAACTCACTGCTTGACCTGGTGGCAGTATCTACCCTGGCAGACCTCATGCCGCTTAAAGACGAAAACAGGATCCTGGTAAGCTATGGCCTTAAGAGGATCTGCAGGACATCAAATCCCGGCCTCAGGAAGCTGATGGAGCTGTCCCTTCCTGATGCTTCTATCGTAGGCGAATACGATATAGGTTTTATTATTGCACCCAGGCTGAATGCTGCAGGGCGGGTAAAAGATGCCATGGACAGTTTCAGGCTTCTTTGCTATGACAATGATGATAATGAGTCAATAGCAGGAAAGCTGGATATGTATAATATCCAGAGACAGGAGCGGCAAAAGGAGATCCTTGATGAGATAATGGACAAATATGCTGCCGCCGCAGGACTTTCCGGGGAAAAGATATTTATAAAGTATTCAGACAGCTGGGAAGAAGGTATACTGGGCATAGTGGCTTCTGACATGGTAAAAGTCCTAAATATGCCGGTGATCCTATTCAGGGAAAAAGACGGACTGCTGAAAGGTTCGGGAAGAAGCATAAAGGAGTTCAGCCTTCACCGGAGCCTTGGGAAGACAAAGGACCTATTTACAAGGTTTGGCGGCCATGACCTGGCCTGCGGAATAACTATGGAATTAAAAGACTTTGATGAATTCCTGCACAGGATGAATGAGATGGCAGGAGAAGTTTTGACCGATGAAGACCTGGTAAAAAAATATATGTACGACATAGAGATAAGCTTTGATGAGATAGATGACAATCTTATACGGGACATAGACATGCTAAGACCTTTCGGCATGGAAAACCCGGCTCCCTCCTTTGTAACCCGCGGATGCATGCTAGAAGGAGTAAAAAGGCTTAAGCAAGGCCTTCATGCAAAGATGTTCCTGAAGAAGGACGGCATAGTGATGGAAGGCATATTATTCAATATAAGCGGCGATAAAGATGCCCTCCTGTATCCAGGCAACACCGTAGATATACTTTATGACCTTTCTATTAATCTATGGATGGGAAGAAGATCCATTCAGCTTAAGATAAGGGACCTGTTTTAGAAGAATTAAAAAATGTTTTATAATATCCTTATATTTATTTAATAAGGGTCCTTTTCCCGGCTAATATTATGACTAAAGTTAAAAAAGTACCAACTTCAGGAAAGGCGGTCTCATCCGACCAGCTGTTTGAAGACCTTGTGCAAACGGTCAGGAAATATAATAAAAATGTTGACAGGGGTCTCCTGGAGAAGGCATATAAGACAGCAAAGGAATACCATGGAGACCAGGTACGCAAGACCGGAGAACCATTCATAAACCATCCCCTCCAGGTAGCCCTTATCCTGGCTGATATCGAGATGGACCAGACCTCTATCGCTTCGGCCATACTGCATGATATAGTCGAGGATACCGATTACAACCTGGAAAAGATGACATCTGAGTTCGGAAATACCGTGGCCAGGATAACCAATGGCGTCACCAAGCTGGACAAGATAGTGTTCAATAGCAGGGAAGAACAGCAGGTAAGCAATATAAGGAAGATGATAATCGCCATGTCAGAGGATGTGCGGATAATCCTGGTAAAGCTTGCAGACAGGCTTCATAATATGAGGACGCTTAAGCCGCTGGACAAAGACAAAAGATTCAATATATCCATGGAGACCATGGAAGTATATGCTCCCATAGCCCACCGACTGGGCATCTACCAGATCAAGTCAGAACTGGAAGACCTGTGTTTCAGGCACCTGCATGAAAAGGAATACCTGAAATTAAAAGATATGATAGACGAGAGGATAAATGAAAGAAAATCCCTGGTCGATGAGGTAATAGACCTGGTAAAGAAAAAGCTTAAAGAAGCAGATATTTCTGCTGATATCAGCGGCAGGGTCAAATCATATTACAGCATATATAATAAGATAACCAGGCAGGGCCGGGATTTTGAGGATATTTATGATGTCCTGGCCATAAGGATCATAGTGGAGGATGTCAAAAACTGCTATGCCGTACTGGGGATCATACACTCACTCTGGAAACCGGTACCGGGCAGGTTCAAGGATTTTATAGCCAATCCAAAATTCAATATGTACCAGTCGCTCCATACCACGGTAATAGGCCTCAGGGGGAAACCTCTTGAAGTCCAGATAAGGACTTTCGAGATGCATAAAGTGGCTGAATATGGAATAGCGGCGCATTATAAATATAAGGAAGAAGGCTTCAAGTTAAGTGAATTTGATAAAAGGGTTGCATGGATCAGGCAGCTGCTGGACTGGCAGAAGGAATTAAAAGACCCTCATGAGTATATGGAATCTTTGAAGCTGGACCTGTTCGAAGAAGAAGTATTCGTTTTCACGCCCAAGGGACGCGTGGTAAATCTTCCCAGGGGAGCAATCCCTATTGATTTTGCCTATGTGATCCATACCGATATCGGCCATAATGCAATAGGCGCCAAGATAAACGGGGTGATGGTGCCCATAGAAAGCACACTTGAAAACGGCGATATAGTAGAGATCATAGCATCAAAGAGCCAAAAAGGCCCTTCCAGGGACTGGCTTAATATTGTGAAGACATCAAGGGCCAAAAATAAGATACGCCAGTGGTTTTCCAAAGAGCAGCGTCAGGAATCATATAATACCGGCAGGGAGATAATGTTAAAGATCCTGAGGAAAAACAGCCTGTCTTTCAAGACTGTCAGCAATGACGTGTTCGAGGGAATCGCCAGTGATATGAATTTTGACCGGGCGGATACGCTTTTCCGCAGCATCGGCTCCCACAAGCTCTCAGCTCATCAGGTATTTACCCGTATTGTAAAAAAATTATCCCAGTCGGAGGAAAAGAAGGAACTCAAGATAGAGGATATCCATGACAGGGAAGAGACCCGGAAGACTGGCAGCGGTATAAATGTAAAGGGTATGGAAGAAGTGCTGGTGAC
>CAZDXU010000107.1:0-3796 GCA_964509585.1 uncultured Actinomycetota bacterium
ATGCTGATTTGCCTGTACAATCATGACCGGATACTGCTATAATCTCATCCTGTTAAATCTAAAAATTGGATAAGGAACCAGAAAAATGGTAGACATCGCTCCCTTCAGGGGACTCTTGTATAACCGGGAAAAAGCCGGCAATATCTCAGAACTGGTCTCTCCTCCCTATGATGTTATAAATAAAGAAATGCGGGACGAGCTTATGTCCTGCAGCAATAACAATATCATCAACCTTATACTCCCTGAAGGAAAGGGCAACTCAAAATACAGTAATGCAGCCAGGCTGATGGATGAATGGATGAATAGACAGATACTCGTCTATGATGACAAACCCTGTTTTTACAGCCTCAGGATCAGGTTCCGCACAGGGGAAACGGTCGAAAGCCTTTCCGGTTTTATAGGCCTTACCAGGATAGAGGACTACGGATCGGGAAAAGTACTCCGGCATGAAAAGACCATTTCCGCCCCCAGGGAAGACAGGTACAGGCTTCTGCAGAGCTGCGGAGCCAATTTCGGCCTTATATATACTATCTACAGGGATGACGGCCCCGTAGGGGAATTGCTGTCCGGGAGCCGCCAGCAGGACCCTTTTATATCCTTCTCTCCCTGCTACAATAAGGATTATTATTTTGACCTATGGAAGATCTCCGGAAAAAGCGATATTGAGAAAATAAAGTCCGCCATGCAGGATAAATCCATACTAATAGCGGATGGACATCACAGATATGAGACATCCCTCATGTACAGCAAACAGCATCACAGGCAAGGGAGCCCGGCAGGCCCCGCTGATCATGTACTTACCCTTTTTATGGAAAGCAGCCAGAAAGAGCTTAAGATCTACCCCACCCACAGGAAGCTTTCTTTCAGGAAAAACATAGACACGGAAAAGATATCACAGCTGCTTTCCGGCAAATATATAATAGATGAAGTTAATGTCCGAAACGGGGCCATGGCTGTATCCTTGCTTGATAGTCTTAGGAAAGACGGCTCCACAGGCTTTATACTTTACCCCGGCCGCAACAGCTCCAGCAGGCTGGTATTAAAGTCTGTCCGAAAATACGGACATCTGGAGAGCCCGGATGTCTTCATCCTGCATGAAGGATTGATAAGGGACCTGGATAAAGAATGGGGAATAAAAGATATCTCCTTTGACCATGATGGTGACCGGGTAATAAAGGATGTCGATAATGGAAACTGTGATCTGGGAATATTCCTGAATCCCCCCACCGTAAAGGATATGGAGGATATATGTTATTCCGGGGGGCTTATGCCCCAGAAATCAACTTTTTTCATGCCCAAGCCCTGTACCGGTCTTGTGATGTACAGGTTTTAGGATATCCTGTTTATGTATGCCCGGATCTAAATTTTTTAAAAGTCAAAAGGCGAGATATACTCTCCCTTTTCATCCCTTATGGCCTGGAGTTTTTCCTTCTGTCTTTCCAGTGTCCTGAATAGTTCCTGCGGAACCTCCGGTCCGGCATCCCTGTAAATATCCAGGATCCTTTCGGTCTTGGCAATATTTTCCGGCACCCTGAGTGTGAACTGTTTTATATAATCTTCCCTCGAGTATTCCTTGTGCAGGTGCTTATTAAAAAGCATGGCCAGGTCTTCATATTCCGGTATCAGGCCGATGCCTATATCTATGGCATCCGCTTCCCCGTTAACCCGGAGTTCCATCCATTTCAGCCATATAAGCTTATCCAGTTTTGAATTAAGGAACTGGCCGCTTTCACTGTCTTTCAGGAAATAATTTACTGAGAATACTGATGGAGCTTTCTCCAGCTTTTCACCGAACTCTATATTTATATCTACATACCTGCCCATGGAGATTGAAAGAAAATCCATATTTGACATGGGATTGAATGTCCTCACACCTGTCTTTCCCAATGTGGCTGCGGTGGTCTCGGATTCTATCGATGCCCCTATGGTGATTATCCCATGCTTCCATCCATATGCTTCCATCACCGGCACCCAGGTATCGGAATCCCTGCCGCCGTATATCACTCCCCCCAGCTCTACCCCTTCAGGGTCGTCATAATGGGGGTCTACATTTTCCATGGTGCCCAGGTTCGCCGTAAACCTGGCATTTTTATGTGAGACCGGGACCTCATTGCCGTCTTCATCCTTTTTGCCGGGCCGCCAATCGCCGGCAAAATTTATGCCTTTTTCAGGCAGCTTGCCCGGCTTTCCTATCCAGTGCACTCCGCCGTCTTCAGTCTTTAAAACATTAGAAAAGATTATCTCGTTTTCTTCTGTAAGGATCTTCCAGATCAAGGGGTCGTCATCTGGATTTATATCCTGTATTATGCCGAAAAGACCCATTTCCACATTGACCGCCCTGGCTTTTCCGTCTATATTCCTTATATATGCTATGTCATCTCCTATTATGGTCTCCCCTTTAAGCATGGCAGTGGAAGTCTTGCCGCACATGGAAGGAAAAGCTCCTGCAAAATAGGTGGTTCTTCCGGATGGTCCGTGAATGCCGGCCAGGAACATATGCTCTGTAAGCCAGTCTTCTTTGGAAGCCTTACTGATACCCAGCCTCATGGCCAGTTTCTTAAGTCCAATGGTATTTCCGCCATACTGCGTATTCATGGAATAGACCGTATTTTCATATGTGTCTATATATATCCTTCTTTCATCCACATCAATGCTTACCGAATTTTCCAGTCTTCCTTCTGAATGGACAAATTTGAAGAAATCACTGGCCTCTGTCCTTCTTATAAACTCTTTATACCCCTGCCTGTAAAGGATCATCTCTGAATGTGCCACATAACTTGAATCTGTAAGCTGTACTGCAGGTATGGTAAAGGGTGAGTCCTGCGGTCCCAGGGTGAAGAATATGACCAGCAGTTCCCTGCCTTTCATTATACCGGACATTATCTCATTTATGTCCTTAAGTCCTTCGCCCTTATCAATGGTATTAAGCCCTTTACCGAAATCGGCTGCCTCAGGCACCAGGAATTTTGTCATCTTCTTATCACGGGCCTGGTCATGGATCCCGTCGAAATGGATGGTATGACCTTTTACGGCAAGTTTTTCTTCCTCTCCATCCCTTAATGCTTTTTCCCTTATATAATCATAATCGGCTTCACTTCCATCGCATATAAAAGCAGTATCAGGGTCCAGCAGCTCCAGATGCCTGGCAATAAATCCCTCCAGATGGCTGTTATTTATGGATTTTAACTTCTCAATATTTTTCTTATCACATTTTTCTTCAATGATCTTCCAGTTATCCATTTTTCTCCTATTTATTAATAATATTGATATTTAAAAATTTTTTAATGATTTTTTTTATTATACAAAAATGTTTTTGTTTAATATATAGAATATATAAAAATTAGTAATGATAATCAATATATACTTTGTTGTTAATGCCTTTTGGATAAGAAAAATATATGGAAGACCCTGATCCCTGCACTTAGTCCTTTAATAAAAAATACGGCGGCGTCCTACTCTCCCGCACCGTCTCCAGTGAAGTACCATCGGCGCTGAAGGGCTTAACTTCTGTGTTCGGGATGGGAACAGGTGTTTCCCCTTCGCTATTGCCACCGTAAACCTTAAAGTGCTGACACTCAAATGCTGTTCTCTCAAAACTTCATAGTGATGATAGAAAAATAAGTCCTCGACCTATTAGTATCAGTCAGCTAAATACATTACTGCACTTACACTTCTGACCTATCAACCATGTAATCTACATGGGGTCTTACTCCAAATGGATGGGAGAACTAGTCTTGGGATGGGTTTCATGCTTATATGCCTTCAGCACTTATCCCTTACAAACTTGGCTAATCAG
>CAZDXU010000108.1:0-1856 GCA_964509585.1 uncultured Actinomycetota bacterium
GCTGAGGATACATTATCCCGATAATTATATCCTGCAGAGGATATCGTCGGGTTCATTTGATTTTATGATAGTAGCAGCCATTGCCGCGCTGTCCATCGCCACCTTCAGGACCTACTGGTTTCCCATAGTGCTGGTTACCACCGCCGGAGGCATATTCACCATCATATATTCGGTGTTCCTGTGCAGGAGGATATATAACAATTATATAATAGAGCATATCGTGGGCCTTTACGGACAGTTTACCGGCACCATTACCACCAGTATGGCACTGCTAAGGGAGATAGACCCGGATTCGGAATCCAGTGTTCCCGAGAACCTGGTACTTGGCGGCGCTGTTGCCCTGCCCCTGGGAGTACCGCTGATGTTCATCCTGGGGTTTGCCGTTACCGGTTATACATCAGAAAGGCCCGTTTTCTATTTCTATGCCCTGGGCATATTCAGCCTGTATCTTGCCGGGATACTGGCCTATCTTCTGGTAAAGAGCAGGAGGAAAAAGGTAAAGTAAGCAGAAGATCAAAGAAGGCCCCGGCAGGAACTGCAGAAGCTTTTTGATTTGGCATCAATATCTTTTACTGTGCCGGAAGGGTTCATCAAACACCCCATGCGGCTGCAGTGCATAAGGCCCAGGGAATGGCCGATGCCGTGGGCAGCTTCCTTGAGTATCCTGTCGTAATACAGGGCCTTTTCGGCGCTGCTCAATCTTTTTACGAACAGGGGAAACCTGCCCGCCTTTCTTTTTTCCCTGCCGCCGGCAAAATACTCCTCCTGGAAATGGGGGTGCAGCCTCAAAACCGAGATCACAGATATTTTTGGGAAGGCAGAAGACAGCCCGAAGGCATATTCCAGGCTGCCCGAAAAAATGTCACGGTCGAATACGGCAAGGTTTACAGACCTTACCTCTTTGATGGTCATGTTCTCAGTAAGGAACCTTAGGAGCTTTCTTCCATCATACTGCTTCTTCTCCCCGTTGAATAATGCTGTTGGGGTTACAATGTGTCTTGATATGCCGGTATCTGTATCAAATGTAAGGGAAAGGTCCTTTACCAGGTATCTTAATATACTGCGGCTGATATCGTTTAGGACCAGGATATTTATTTTTTCATCCATTTCTTTATTTTAATTGAAGCAGCTGCGGTTTTCCAATATTTTATAAATGGATGACTCCCGGACGGGAAAAGATCAGGCCCATATTCCGGGCAGATGCCCCTGTTCCTTGATGACGGCAACATACCTCCGAAAATAAGTCATAAGTTAGCACTAGTTTGTTACAATTAATGTAATATAATAGCATAAAAAGAATACCTGTTTTTTTGATAAAACTGCAACCCCCGGAAAATCCCTGCTTTTTATTGACGAGATCCTGGAACGGATTAAAAGCAGAAACATACAGGTTTTCAGGCAAAAAATTTATGGTATTATCAGTACCCTTTTACCTGGTCGACCGTTTGAATGAATTAATAGACCAGTTTATTGCTTGAATTATATAAGTCCTACGCAGCAGAGCGCTCCGGAGAGATGACAAATAAGTTATTCATAAATTATATATAGACCGGATTTAAGGACATATGGAAAACAGAAAAAAGGTACGGAAGATGTCCCGCAGCACTGCGGTATCCCTGGCTTTCCTGGTATTCATGATCATAACCCTGGTCCCGTTTTCCAGCCTTTCAGCATTTGACCCCGACTACCCTGATTTCATATGGACCTATAATATGGAAGAAGGAAAGATCATCACAGGCACCCAGAAGGCGGTTTACCTTACCGGCTACAGCATGGCCTCAGATGAAAAGATGCAGGATGTATACAGGATGATAGAGGAGACCGAGCTTAATGCCATAGTCTTTAATGCCAAGGAA
>CAZDXU010000109.1:0-4351 GCA_964509585.1 uncultured Actinomycetota bacterium
ATACTTATGATAAATTATAGTGCGGATGAATGAAGGAGGTGTAAGTAGAATTGACACTGGTTAAAGAAGAGAAACAGAAGATTATTGAAAAATTTAAGATCCATGATACTGATACCGGCTCAGCCGAAGTGCAGGTAGCCATTCTTACTACCAAGATAAACAAGCTCAATGAGCATCTTAAGGAAAATAAAAAAGATCATCATTCAAGAAGAGGCCTGGTGATGATGGTCGGCAGGAGGAAAAGACTGCTGGAATACCTGAAGAATACTGAAGTAGATAAGTATAAGAAAATTATAAAGGAACTGGGATTAAGGAAATAAACGCCCTTCCTATTGGCTTCATTTTTCAATTCATTTTTAATTAATTTTAAGGAGTTAGGTATTTTAGTATGGAAACTAAATGTGAAATAGATATTGGTGGAAAGACTATGGAGTTTTCCACTGGCAAGATAGCCATGCAGGCAAATTCCGTTTTAGTCAAATTTGCAGGCAATGGTGTGCTGGTAACCGCAGTTATGAGTAAAAGGGCTTCAGAAAACCTGGATTTCTTCCCCCTTACAGTAGATGTGGAAGAAAGGATGTATGCAGCTGGCAAGATCCCGGGAGGATTTTTCAAAAGGGAAGGAAGGGCATCAGATAAAGCTGTCCTGATCTCCAGGCTTACCGACAGGCCGCTGAGGCCGTTATTCGATAAGAATATGCGTAATGAAGTCCAGATAATCGCTACTGTCCTTTCCGTAGACAAAGTAAACCTTTATGACATATCAGTAATAAACGGAGCCTCCATGGCCCTGTGCATATCTGATATACCTTTTGAGGATCCGGTTGGCGCTGTAAGGATGGGCAAGATAGAGGATAGCTGGATAATAAATCCTACATATGAAGAACTTAAGGAAAGCATAATAGACATAGTGGTTGCCGGTACGGAGGATGCAATCCTGATGGTGGAAGCCGGCGGGAAAGAGGTTCCCGAGGAGCTGGCCATCGAGGCAATTGGCAAAGCACATGATGAGATAAAGAAAATAGTAGCCCTGCAGAAGGAATTCAGGGAAAAGGTCCAGAAAGAAAAGTCCCAGGTCAATAGATTCCTGATCAATGAAGACATCAGGTCAAAAGTAATAGAGATGTCCGGACAAAAGATAAAAGACCTGCTTGCCTCAGTAGAAGAACTTGCCGGAGACCCCTCCAGGGCAGCGGCAATACAGGAAGATGCGGCAGGCTTGTTCAGTGAACGCATCCCGGCAATAAAGGAAGAAGTAACGGAGGCTCTGGCAGAGGAATTTCCTGATGATATTGACAGTATTAATGCCAGCTTCAATGAACTGGAAAAAAAGCTGGTAAGGGAGATGATACTGGAAAAGGGCATAAGGCCTGATGGAAGAAAAGTATCGGATATAAGGAAGATATCATGCGAGGTAGGGCTATTCCCGGATACAACCCATGGAATGGGGCTGTTTACCAGGGGTAAGACCCAGGCACTGACCATACTGGCACTGGGCTCCATAAGGGAAGTCCAGAGACTGGACAGCCTTGGCGGTGAAGAGTTTAAGCGTTATATGCATCACTATAATTTCCCGCCCTTCAGTACGGGCGAGACATGGTTTTTAAGAGGCCCCAAGAGGAGGGAAATAGGGCACGGCGCCCTGGCGGAAAAGGCATTAAAACCCATGATACCGCCGGAAGAGGATTTCCCCTATGCCCTGAGGCTGGTATCAGAGATAATGAGTTCTAACGGATCCACATCCATGGCCAGCGTCTGCGGAAGCACACTGGCGCTTATGGATGCCGGCGTCCCTATCAAGAACCCTGTCTCTGGAATAGCCATGGGGCTTATAAAAGGAGAGGGAGACAGGTTCGAGATACTTACTGACATACAGGGTATAGAGGATTTCTATGGTGATATGGACTTTAAGGTGGCCGGTACCCAGAATGGCATTACCGCTCTCCAGATGGACATAAAGACCAGGGGTATTGACCTCGAGACAATGAAGGCTGCCCTGGACAGGGCAAAAGAGGGAAGGATGCATATCCTGGAAAAGATGACAGATACTATACCTGCCCCGAGGGAAACACTTTCAAAGGCAGCGCCAAAAATAACCACTTTCACTATCCCCAAGGATAAGATAGGCGAAATAATAGGCCCAGGCGGAAAAGTAATAAAAGGCCTGAAGGAGGAATTTGAGCTGGATGAGATAGATGTGACAGACTTCAATGATGAAGGCATGATATCCATAACTTCATCCAATGCTGAGGCTATAAGGATGGCCACGGAAAAGATAAAGGGCCTTATAAGGTCTCCCGAGGACATAAAGGAGGGAGAAGAATTTAACGGAACCGTAGTGGGGATAACCTCTTATGGAGCCTTTATCAATCTTGTTCCCGGAACTGACGGACTACTTCATATATCAAAAGTGGCCCGTGAAAGGATAAATAGCGTTGAAGAATACCTTAAAATGGGTGACAAAGTCACTGTCAGGGTGGGAAAGATCGATCCCCGGTCCAGGAAGATAAGCCTTGAGAGGACCGATATTTAGTTAAGGCCGGCGAAAAGCCGGACGGCCCTGAGCAGGCCTTTGATACGGAGTTGATAGCAAGATAACAGTTAGCAGCAGAAAGAATTTTGATAATTACAGGATAACCAGGCTGGATAATGGCATAAGGGTTATCAGTGAGAGCATACCTCATTTCCGGTCGATTTCGCTTGGGTTCTGGGTACCCGCAGGATCCAGGGGCGAAGATGAAAATAATAACGGCATAACCCACCTGATAGAGCACCTTATATTCAAGGGGACTAAAAACAGGACTTATAAGGACATCGCCATTGAATTTGATGTCATGGGCGCCGAGTTCAATGCCTTCACGGATAAGGAATACTGCTGCATATATGCAGATTTTATTGATGTAAACCTGCCTGAATGCATGGGACTGCTTCTTGATATAATCTGCAATCCAAGTTTCCATTCCCCGCATATAAAAACAGAGAAAAAAGTTATCCTGGAAGAGATAAGGATGATGGAGGATAACCCCTCCGACATGCTTCTGGATCATTTTTATTCTGAAATATTCCAGGGACATCCCCTGGAACTGCCAATACTTGGCACCAGAAAAAGCCTGGGAAAGATAGACAGGGCATCAATAATAGATTATTTCTGCTCCAGATTCAGGCTCAATGATATGGTAATTTCAGCCGCCGGCAATATCAGGCACAGCAGGCTGGTAGAGCTTATCAAACATTATCCGGCATTATCGGGGGAAAAAGATAACTCGCCAGCAATGGCTGTTGCGGCCCTGGCTGGAAACGGCAGCCGCGGGAGCAGTATCTATAAGGGCAGCCACAGGGCTGTACACATGTGCCTGGGCGGACCCGGATGTGATCGAAACAGCAGAGACCGTCATGCGATATCGCTTTTTACCAATCTTCTGGGAGGAAGCATGAGCAGCCGGCTTTTCCAGAGGATAAGGGAAGAAGAGGGCCTGGCCTACAGCATTTCTGCCAGCAATATCCAGTACATGGACACGGGGTTGGTTTTTATATATTCTGCTTCATCAGCAAAGAATGTAAAAAAGATACTGAGACTTATCACCGGGGAAATAGACGATATTAGAAAAAACGGGATAAAACCGGAAGAATTGGAACGCGCCCGTGAGAATATGAAAGGAAATATAGTCCTGGCTGTTGAGGACATAAGCTCGAGGATGTTCAGGCTGGGCAAGACACTGCTGTTCGATAAAAAAGTTTTGACTATTGACCAGATATTGAAGAAAATAGACCTTATAACAGTAAATGATTTAAATAATGTTGCACAGAAGTATTTTGATCCGGAAACCCTGAGTACTATTATACTGGGAAAAGATATGGAAGGTATAAGGTTATGAAAAAAATAGCCATGTTTGGCATATGCGGCAGGATGGGAACTGCCATATCATCAGAACTGATAAAAGAAGATGATGTGAAGCTGGTAGCGGGTTTTGACTGCAGCCATAAGGGAATAGATGCAGGCGAATACCTGGGTGCTGGCAAAATGGGTTTCTCTATTACTGATTCTTATGACGAAGTTAAAAAAGCCGGTCCCGATCTTATAATAGATTTCACGGTTGCCGAATCTGCTCTCAGGACTATCGAATGGGCTGCCGGCAATGGAATAGACATAATAGTGGGTACTACCGGGCTGGATATGAATAAACTTGAAAGATTTAAACAGACGGTAACCAGGTCTGGCACCCGGGTGCTTGTAGTCCCTAATTTTGCCATAGGCGCAGTAATAATGATGAAGATATCAGGGATGATAGCCGGGTATTTTGATAATTGCGAGATCATAGAGATGCATCATGACGGCAAGAAGGATGCGCCT
>CAZDXU010000110.1:0-6246 GCA_964509585.1 uncultured Actinomycetota bacterium
CGCTTTTTTACCAGATATCCCGAATACCTCAAGAAGGTGGTATTTCTCCAGATCTCGGTGCCCAGCCGCACCAAGATAAAGGAATATATAGAGCTTAAGAGGGAAATAGATGAACTGGTGGGCAATATAAACGGCAAGTTTTCCGATGGCCTGTGGTCGCCCATACAATACCTGTTTAAAGCCCTGCCCCAGCAGCAGCTGGCCGCCCTGTATAAATACTCGGACATATGCCTGGTGACATCGCTCAGGGACGGCATGAACCTTATAGGAAAGGAATATGCCAGCTGCAATGTCAGCCAGGACGGCGTGCTCATACTCAGCGAACTTACCGGGGCATCCTATGAACTGGGCAGTAATTCACTCATGGTAAATCCCTATGATACCGATGAGGTGGCCGATACCCTTAAGAAAGCCCTGAACATGCATAGAGCCACCAGGAAAAAGATGATGCAGGGACTGCAGAAGACCATCAGGGAAAATAATATTTATGTCTGGGCCGATAATTTCCTGGATTATTACAGTAAACCTTCCTGATCCCAAGAGGCTCTTATCAACGGATATCTTAAACATTCCATAGACAGCTTAAACTCCAGGATATCCCGGGCCGGGAAGCTGTTTTCGTTTTTAGATTATGACGGCACCCTTACAGGTTTCAGGCGGGAGCCCATGGATGCCAGACCTTCAAAAAGGATAAAAGACATATTATCAGGGCTTTCCAGTGATCCCGGGAATATTGTGACAATAGTATCGGGAAGGAATATTGGCAGCCTGCTGGAGCTTTTTAAAGGTTTTGACCTGACGGCACTTAACTTGTCAGGCACCCATGGCATGGAGATAAGGTTTTCCGGCAGTACCGGGATCCAGTCGGTAAAGCCGCTTCCCTGCATTACAGAAATAAAAGACCAGGTCTCCCGGATGATCCGCTCCCATCCATGCTTCGGCCTGGAGGATAAGGGGCTGGCATTTGCGCTGCATTACCGGAGATGTCCGGGGCCGGAACTTGTCCGGCTGGACAAAATAAAAAGCCTCATAGACAAATACCGGGAAAACTTTCCCATCGAGGTGCTTTATATGAAAAAAGTGATAGAAGTAAAGCCTGCCGGCATAAATAAGGGAAATACGGTTGAAGCTGTTGTCTCACACTATGGCAGCCCCGAAGACAGCCTGGTCATCTGTGTAGGGGATGATGTCACCGATGAATATCTTTTCCGGGCCAACCCCGGGGGTATAAATGTAAAGGTGGGGGATCCTGCCGGAGCTGGTACCAGTGCCGGATATTACCTGAAAGGCATAAGCGATGTCTGCTGGTTCCTGAGATCAATATCCAGGCTGCGCTAATCCCCCATATTATCAATGGCAAGCTTTACCGCACCCTGTACCGGTTTTGCCACCAGGGGTTTGAAGCTTATGCCCCCAAACTTTTCTTTCAGGCCTTTTATGACGATATCCTTGAAATATGTCTCGCACTTGAAAAGCCCGCCCACGAATACCAGGTCGAAACTGCTGTCCTTGAGTCCCAGCTTATTGGCCACAGTGGCAACGGATAAAACGGATTCAGCAGCCTCATCTTCCAGGATGAACCTGCTTATGGGATCGCCCTTTTCAGCAGAGCTGCATACTATCCTGGCAAATCCGCCCAGCCTTTTCTTGGAAAAAGGCTCGCCATAGGTCCAGTTCACTATGCCCTCTTCATCCTCAACGCCCAGCTCATCCAGTATAGCCCTGGTGAGCATGGTGCTTGCGCCCCTGCCGTCATAAGCGCGCATTACTGCCCTGAGAGCCCTGACGCTTACCTCATATCCGCTGCCTTCATCAGCCAGTATATAATCCCAGCCGGTGCAGCGTGCCTGCATGCCTTTTTCATTGATGCCGAAACAGTTGGAGCCGGTACCGGCTATTATTATCAACTTATTGGGAGCGCTGCTCCCAGCTTCCAGCCCTATCCGTGTATCATTACAGATAAATGCCGTATCCCGGTCAAGCAGATTTTTGAGCCTGTCATTGAATACAATATCCCTGTATATTTTGTGGTCCTTCTCCACATTCAGCCCGGCAAACCCCATGACCGCGCTTTTAAATACAATATCTTCCATACCGGAATCCTCCAGAGCTCCCAGCACTGCCTGGCTCAGGTTCCAGGCTGCTTTTTCTTTTCCCACACTTTTATGGCTGCTGGCGCCGGCAGTAGATTCAGCCAGTATTTCTCCATCAGTCGAAGCTACAGCAGCATCGGTCTTGGTCGCTCCTCCGTCTACTCCCAGAACATATTCCATTTTCTTCCTTTTCTGATCACAGGTTAATATTACTGCTGTAAAAAGATAAAATATTTTTCCCGCTGTTTAAATATATAACAAATCCAATATAATATTAATATAGAAAATAATAAGGGAGGCTCCTTTGACTGATGACATGGTTATAAGGGAAAGCGCTGTTGCCGGGAGTTTCTATCCTGGCGACCCCGGGATCCTTGCCGCCCAGGTAGAAGGCTACCTGTCAAAAGCCGGTCCCCGGAAGATCAGCGGCATTAAAGCCCTGGTCAGCCCTCATGCCGGCTATGTATATTCGGGACAGGTGGCTGCATATTCATTTCGGCAGGTGCAGGGAGGAAAATATGACAGCATTATAATTATCGCTCCCTCCCATGCAGAGTATTTTGAGTTTATTTCCGTATATCACGGGGATGCATATAAGACCCCCCTGGGAACGGTAATGGTGGATAAGGAAAGGGCGGCAGAACTGGAGAAGTCAAGCCCGGCCATATCAATGTCGCATTCCGGCCACGGGAGGGAGCACAGTCTTGAGGTCCAGCTGCCCTTCCTGCAGGTAGCCCTGGGCCGGGACATAAAGATAGTGCCGGTGGTAATAGGCGACCAGAGCCGGCAGAATATAACTGCCCTGGGCCAGTCCATCGGAAGCCTGTTTGCCGGCGACAATATACTTATTGTGGCCAGTACCGATCTTTCCCATTATCATCCCTATGATACTGCAGTATCAATGGACACCAGGGTTAAAGATATTATAGGATCATTTGACAGTTCTGCGCTGATAGAAGAGCTTTCCTCCGAAGAAGTAGAGATGTGCGGCGGAGGACCGGTAGCGGCTGCCATGATAGCCTCCAGGCTGATGGGGGCCGATTCATCGGTCATACTGGATTATGCCAACTCAGGCGATGTCTCGGGGGATAAAAGTGCCGTAGTGGGGTATATCTCGGCAGCTTTTTTTAAAAAGTAAAAAGAAGGTGGTAAATGAAAAACCTTGAGCTTGATAAAAGGCAGAGGGAACTCCTTTTAAAGATGGCCCGGGAGACTGTTGAGAGTACGGTGACCGGCTCTGCGCCCGGCGAATATGATATAGATGATCCAGTGCTGAATACCGAATGCGGCGCTTTTGTGACTATACATAAGATAGGAAACCTGAGGGGCTGCATCGGCAATATAACCGCCTCTACGCCCTTATGGATGACGGTCATAACTATGGCTGTGGAAGCAAGCACCCGGGATCCCCGCTTCCCGCCGGTATCTCCAGGCGAACTTGAAGACATCGATATCGAAATATCTGCGCTTTCACCCCTGCAGAAGATAAGGGACATAAAAGAGATAGAGGTGGGAAAACACGGCATCCTAATAAGGAAGGGATTCAGCCAGGGACTTCTGCTGCCCCAGGTCGCAACTGAAAACGGTTTTGACAGGATCAGCTTCCTGGAGCATACCTGCCTGAAGGCGGGCCTGGCCAGGAACTGCTACAGAGACGGGGATTGTGAGATCTTTGTCTTCTCGGCTGCTGTCTTCGGCGAGGTCAGATAAAAAGGTCTGCTGCGGTAAGCCATCCCCTGATTCATTACTCTCCCGTCGGCTTCGGCAGCCTTGCCGCTTCATCCTCCTGAAGCCCATTATTTCCAGGCCGGCATGGCAATAGCTGTTATCCGGATAAATGCTGTCACCTTATACTGGCATTGAAGACTTCTGTCAGTATATCTGCCCTTTCCTGCGGGGTGGTGATCCTGGGCTGGCTGTAGTCTTCCAGCATGGCAGTTATTATGACAGTATTTATATGTTTACCTTTATAGAATATATGTTTGGCTATGAGTTCCTGGCGGGTACCTATTTGTCTCATCTGGTCAAAGAACAGGTTCCCCAGTCCATAATTTATAAAGCCTTCATTATAAAATTCCATACCCTGGGGCTGATGGGACTGGCTTCCGCTTACTATATCGGCCCCGGCATCTATCATGCGCCTGAAATCGGTGACCTGCTGGGCAACCGGCTCATACTGGTAGCTTTCAAGATACTGGAAGGTAAATATGACTATATAGCCTTCCTGCTTGAGCTGTTTTATCCTGGCCTCAAATTCCTCAAAATGGGGCGGCGCCGAGCCGGGAGAGTCTTCCGCAGCCCAGTTACCGGCAGGGCCCCACCAGCAAAAACCCAGAAAAGCAAATCTATGGCCGTTTGACTCCAGAATAGCCGGGGAATATGATTCTTCAAGGTCCCTTCCCCCTCCGAAATAGGGCCAGCCCTTTTCATCATACATCTCAAGAGTATATATAAACCATTCATGCCCGTGGTCATTCATATGGTTGCCGGTGAGCTCCACCACATCCGTCCCCACATATTCCAAAAGCTCTATATATTCCGGCTTGCTGCAGAAAAAGGGGAACCTGTCTGCCAGTACCTCGCATCCCTCCACAAAAGGCACTTCATTGCTTATATGGGTTATGTCTGCATCTTTTAGTATGTCCGCTATTTTCTCACCCGGATAGAGTATGCCGTGATTTTCCATGCGCTGGGCAGTCCCCCTTACCATAGCAGTAACCCCGGTCATGACCAGTGCGGTCATGCTGGAAGTATCCCTGTTGGTGTATGATATCTCGCTGAGGGCATCATAAGCTTTGCTAACGGAATCAGCGTTTCCCTTCAGCGAAACCGAGAAAGCAAATGGGTACTGGCTTACTTCCAGGCTGCGGTCAAATACAGAGAGGCCGCTTATCTCCATTACTTTCATCTGCCTGTCTATATGTTCAAAAGGCACCAGGGTAAAAGAGATGTCTCCGCCGGCCAGGCCCAGAAGGCTGGTTTCCCTGCCGGCTATTATAATATTCTCATTCCCGGGCTCTCCCAGTATTTTTTCCAGCAGTCCGCGATCCTCCTGCCCTGCCGCCAGTACCGGTACCGGGTTGCTGCCGCTGAGATCTGCCAGGGCGCCGTCCTCGCCTGTCCACCAGGCCTGAAAGTCCTCCCAGCCTATGCCGTCAGTAATGGTGAAAAAAGGAACGGCCAGCACCATTACATATGATATGTCAAGTTCCCTGGAAGTCCCTCCGGCCGCGTCTATGCCTCCTGCCGGCAGCACTTCCATCACCAGGTCGGAATCCTGTCTTTGGCTGACATATTCCAGGTGAGGATACTCATCGATGCAGGACCTTATTATATCCTGTATGTTTTCAGGGATAATATCTTCAATCCATATAGCCAGGGGGGCCTCTTCTTCGGTAATCTCCTCTCTGGCCTCATCTCCGTCCGCGTTCTCACTGCCTGGACTATCCCCCGGGTCTTTTTCCGTCTGAGGTTCTTCCTGTCCCTGCTCCCCGCCTTTCAGGCTGCTGCCGGAAGGCAGGCTGCATGAGACCATGACAGCAGATAGGCTGATAATTATCATATTTATTATCAAATATATTAGAAATTTTTTCATGTTCATGATATCCCGCCTGGAAATTACTTATAAAATAGGATCCCGGGATATGTCCGGCCTGATATAATTCTATATTTTTATGAGATAAAATCAAAGAAATAAACTGCCTAATATTTTTTACCAGAAATGTTATAATACTGCCAGCTGGCAATCTATATGGCAACAGGTATAAAGGAAAGCATAGAAATGATATTTAAAAAAGCACCCGAGATAAAGGGAAGCAAGACCCTTACTGTCATCGCGGAAGGCGTTACCATCGAAGGCAAGATAAATTCCCCCGGTTCTACCAGGATAGACGGTACCATAAAAGGTGAAGTCATCTCAGACAAGGAAGTCATAATCGGAAAAGAAGGAAAAGTAAATGCCAATATCCAGACCAGGAATGCCGTCATCGCAGGATCTTTTAACGGCGAGATGAATGCCACCGGTGAAGTCGAGATATCTTCTACGGGAAGATTTATAGGAAACCTTATCCAGAAGGAAGCCCTGCTTACCATAGCCAAAGGCGGGCTTTTCAAAGGAGAGAGCATAATTTCCTCAGGCAGCAGTGCTCCCAGG
>CAZDXU010000111.1:0-2378 GCA_964509585.1 uncultured Actinomycetota bacterium
TATGCACCTATGGCATATTTCCCTGCTTGACTACGCCTTGATCGATCTAATAATCTCAAATAAACTGGCGGAGCTGACGGGATTTGAACCCGCGATCTCATGCGTGACAGGCATGTGTCCTAAACCGCTAGACGACAGCTCCGCAAAAACTCTGGCCTTTAAATGGTGGGCGCTACAGGGCTTGAACCTGTGACCCCCTGCTTGTAAGGCAGGTGCTCTCCCAACTGAGCTAAGCGCCCCTGGTAGCCTGTAGGAGAATTGAACTCCTGTTGCAAGGTTGAAAACCTTGTGTCCTAACCACTAGACGAACAGGCCATTAACTGGTGAGCCGTGAAGGGTTCGAACCTTCGACACCCGGATTAAAAGTCCGGTGCTCTACCAACTGAGCTAACGGCCCCTGCTAATCTTCAAACTACCACCTTATCAGGCCATTAGCTGGCCAACTAATTAGCAATCGTAAAGTCTACTATAGTAGGTATCCTATGTCAATAAATAATCCTGCAGGACTAAAGGAGAAAAATCACTTTTTCGTTTTTACCTTAAAGGAGATCTCTCCAGCTTTCTCCATGCCTTTTCCCACCAGATCCTCACTCATCACTCTGGCCTCCAGAATGAGGAATTTAAACCTTTCCATAGTCTCTTTTATGGCGGCATTTAGGACTTTCCTGGTCTTTGCCCCCGACTGAGGGGCAAAAAGCATCCCGGCTGCAAACCCGGCTGCTGCAGCTATTGCCGCCATGCCCAGAACCTCAATTGCGCTTATCCTACTGCTTTTTATTTTCTCCTTAACCATACTACCAGATCCTGATCATATAATCTTATGATGCTTTAGATTATTATAAACTATATATATATATTATCACAAAAGACTTCCTATAACTTCATTCCAGCCCCGGTTCATGGCTTTACCCGCAATATATACATTATCATGCTTTACCAGCTCGCATTCCAGTTCTTCCCTATGCTCCAGGGCATTGGCCATGAGAAAGAAATACTTTACTTCCGGGGCCATCTTAAGGTCTTCGGGAGAATCGCCCAGCGCTATGCAGTTATCCAGTGTGAACTTCCTCAGCTTTTTATCCAGTGCCAGGCCGCTGGCCTTGGTGACTCCCGCCGGCATCAGGTTTATTATGTGCATCTTTTCCATATCAAGGTCGGTTTCCATTAATTTGGAAATACCATTGTCCACGAATACCAGGTCCCCGTAACCTGCTTCCCGGAGTACCTCATTAGCCTTTTCCATGTCCACATCTCCCAGGAACAGGGCATTAAATGACCTGTGGCGGCTCCATTCCATGCGGCTTTCTATCCTGCCTGGAAATCTTCCCATCATAATCTCAATTATCCGTTCAAGGTCCCGGCTCCCATATGTTATGTCATGACATCTAGCATCTCTGTCAAAGGTCACATGGACTTGTCTTCCCAATCCATAGACCAGTTCTGAGCCAAGCTCTGCAATATAGTTCTCGACGCCTATCATCTGGGCATTGTAGCGTAATGTATGCTTATTCCTGCCCGATACTACGACCAGGTCCCAGCCTTTCTTTTCCACTTTCTCCAGCAGCCTTACAGCATCAAGATAGAACCTGTCTTCTGCATCCTTCACCAGGCATCCCCGGTCATTGAACAAAGTACCATCCAGGTCTGAATATATCACCTTCAGCTGACCGGTGCCTTCTTTTATTTCTTCCAGGTGGTCCCTGAAATATTTGATATTATTTGTGCTGCTGCTTATCAATATCCCAACTTCTCAGTATGATGGCCGCGCCTGGCGCCCTAAAGGTGATATTATATATATTTTGCCTGCGCTTTCAAACGATTCCAGTATCTAATGCAGTTCCGACCTTATCTGTATAAACCGCATGACATCGCTTTTGGTGATTATGCCTTCCAGCCTGTTCCCGGACATTATGACCAGGTGGCCCAGGCCCATCTTTCCCATCTTCTTTATGGCATCGGATATCTCCATGGATCTATCGACTTTCTCCTTTTCTGTGACCGTCTTTACTATATCGCCTACCGTGGTACTGTCCCACTTCTCCCTGTCTATAGCTTTTATATCGTGAAGGGATATGATGCCGATAAACCGGGCGTTCCTCCCCCTGCCGTCCACAACAGGAAACCTGCCGAACCGGTAGCGCATAAAATAATCATCTATTATTTCCTGAAGGGTCAGGTCTTTATCTGCCAGGACCAGGTCGTTGTTCATGACATCCTTCACCCTGATGCCTTTGACACTGGTCTCGAAGATCAGCTGGCGGTATCCCATATGGGCTGAAGACTGCAGGAACCAGCCGATGAATGCAAACCATATGCCGCTTAAGAAATTCCCGGTAAACAGGAATACGATACCCACTGCTATTATCATAAATCCCAGC
>CAZDXU010000112.1:0-6187 GCA_964509585.1 uncultured Actinomycetota bacterium
CCACCATTTTTTAAAATATTATCGGGAGAGGTATCCCATGGGGTCCTGGGCGACACCGTTTATCCTTATCTCGAAATGAAGGTGCGGTCCCGTAGACCATCCGGTAGATCCAACACGGCCTACCTGTCCGCCCCTTGCTACCAGCTGTCCCATGGAGACATCTATACTGGAAAGATGGGCATACCAGGTGGCATAACCGCCGCCATGATATAGCATGACCGAATATCCATACCCCCCGAAATATCCTGCCTGTATGACCTCGCCCCCAGCTGCAGCCAGTACGGGCGTACTATAGGAGGCCCCAATGTCAATACCTGAATGAAACCTGTTTACTCCCAGAATGGGATGGATCCTGTAGCCAAAACCGGATACCAGGGGGCCTTTTGCCGGCCAAAGCAGTTTTCCTGAGGGGGGTATACCGTATTTATAGCTCTCAAGGATCCTTATTAATTCGTCTTCCTTCTCCGCAAGCTCAGCCTCCATCTTTATAAGCTGCTCCTTATTGGCTGTGGTCTGGGAAAGCAGCGTCTTCTTCTGGCCGTAGAGTCCTTCAATCTCTGCTGCCGTATTCTCAGACTGTGCCACCAGGCGGCTGATCTCCTGCTCATAATCTCTCTGTTCTTCCCTGAGCTCTATCATTACCTTTTTCATGGTTATGACGGCATTCCTCTTGTCCTTTACCTGGTGGACATTGTCATTTCCCTGCTTGGCAAACAGGTTTACCAGTTTGAGATTGGATGTGAACTGCACAAAATCCTTTACATCAAGGAGAAGCTCCAGTATATGGTTGGCGCCGTTTTTGTATATATAGGATACCCGTTTATTGAGTATCCTTATATTGTCTTCAAGTTCTGATTCGATTGCTGCAAGTTCCTCTTTTCTGACTGCAAGTTCTGCCGTGGTCTTTTCCACCTTTTCCCGGGCGTCATCCTGCTGGATATGCAGGTCGCTGAGTTCATCAAGGGCTGCAAGGAGCCGTGTCTCTACTTCTGAGATCTCGCCGATGTAGCGCTGTTCGGCGGCTTTGGCCTCTTCTATCTTTTGCCGGGTTTCTTCCCGCTGTTCTTTGACTCCCTCAAGTTCATCTTCTATGGTTTGGGAGAAAATAGTTTGAGGGCAAAGAAATAAGGCCAGTCCTAATAATACTGCGGCCAGGCTAACAAATATTGCTGCGTACTTATTAATTGCTACTTTCATTTCTACGTTTATTATTACAATTATACTATTAAATAATCTATTTAAGCAAATATTAAGAAATAATCGGCTTTTGGGTACAGGCGATTATTTCAAAGAACTTTTATTCCTCCAGGATTCCTTGGATATATACACGGCTTCATCGGCAGCAGAGATGAGAGCCTTCTCATTTTTTGCATTATTCTCAGGATATGAAGTAATAACTAGAATTAAGGTCACCCTTATCTCATACTCTGCATAATTGACCCTGCTTTCCTGGACAAAAACCCCCAGGGTGTATGCAAATTATCATAAAATGATATATTATTATACCCGGTATTTAATATGATTTACCTGGAATCTGCGGAGGAAGATCCATGGAAATAGAAAAGAAAAAATACTGGCTGCTGCTATACGGCCTGATTACTGGCATAGTATTTGATATCCTTTTCTATAATAAGACACTGGGCATATCCTATCCCATATTTATTTTACTCATCCTTGCCATTACTGCATTTGTCTTCTGTAATAGGTATGATGTGCTGGATAACAGGGGATGGTTCTGGGCAATACCGGCAGTCATGCTCTCTTCAACATTTTCCCTATTCTCAAACCAGGTTCTCGGGATATTGAATTTCATTATAGTTCCATACCTTGTCATAATGCTTATAATACTGGTATCAAGGATAAACCGCACTGACTGGGCTGACCTCAGGTTCCTGGGAGATTTCTTTAAAAGTATATTCGTTCCCATAAGATATATACATATGCCTTTTATAACATTCTTCAGGATGTCTGATACGGGCGGCAGGACAAACAGGAGGATATTTCCGAGGATCGCCATAGGCATCCTGATATCTGTTCCCATAATGGCCATTATAATCTGGCTTCTTTCTTCGGCAGATATCATATTCAGGGATTTGTTTATAAGCGTTCCCATCTCCAGGATAATAAAACACTTTTTCCTGGTCCTGGCTGTTTCCATATATGCAGCATGCTTTTACTGGTCTATTGTCAGGGCCCAGGATGAGAAGAGAAAACCTTCATATGATCCTGTAAGCTGGAAGAGGTTCCTGGACCCCATAATCCTGATCACCATACTGTTTTTGCTTAATGCAGTATATGCGGTATTTTCCTTTATCCAGTTTACCTATCTCTTCGGCGGCGAGTCTTTTATGCTTCCTTCCTCCTATACCTATGCCGAATATGCCCGGAGGGGCTTCTTTGAGCTGGTGGCAGTAGCAGTCATAAATTTTGCAATAATCCTGATAACCGTTTCGTTTATAAGGAGGGAAAACAGCAAACTGCACATTGCCAATAAAGTCCTGATGTCATTTATGGTATGCTTTACTTTCGTTATGCTGGCCTCGGCCTTCTACAGGATGCTTGTCTATGAACAGGCTTATGGGTTCACATACCTGAGGATATTCGTACATGCATTTATGGTACTTCTGGCTTTCCTGTTCATAATAAATATAGTCTTTATCTGGTATCCAGGACTCCCCATTATAAAGGCGTATTTCATTGCCTCGCTTGCAGTGTACATAGCACTTAACTTTGCCAATGTGGATGTGGTAATCGCCAGGAATAATATTGACCGATATATGGAGACCGGGGAAATAGATATGGAATACCTTAAGGGTCTTTCCTATGAGGCCGTTCCTGAGATGACCAGGCTTGTGGGCGATAAGGAACTGGGTGATGAAGTGCTGGCATATTTTGAGGATAAAAAGCAGGAGCTTGAAGACCAGGACCACTGGCAGAGCTTTAATAACTCCAGGGTAAAAGCGGCAGAAATAATAGAAGAATACAAAAAATAATAGAACCCGGTACGCTGCTCTCCGTCTGTTTCTGTACCTTATTTCCATAGCTTATTTTATGAGGTCAGCAAACTTCTCCTCGAATTTTTCCACCTTGGGACCTACCACGATGGAGCAGTAGGGCTGATCTGGATTGTTTTCATAATATTCCTGGTGATAGTCCTCAGCACTGTAATATGATTCCAGCGGTTCCACCTGGGTTACTATGGGGCCTGCAAAAATGCCTTCCTCTTCCAGCTTTTCTATATAGTCCCTGGCAGTATTTTCCTGCCGGGGGTCTGTGTATAGTATTATGGAACGGTATTGTTCTCCAATATCATTTCCCTGCCGGTTAAGGGTGGTTGGATCATGTACATAGAAGAATACTTCCAGGAGCTTTTCATAACTTATTATATCCGGGTCAAAGACTACCTTTACCACCTCGGCATGTCCGGTCTGTTTGCTGGAAACCTCTTCATAGGTAGGGTTCTCCCTGTCGCCTCCGGCATATCCCGCTTCAGCATCCCGGATGCCCTTTAGCTGTGAAAAACTGGCCTCCATGCTCCAGAAACAGCCGCCTCCCAGGACAGCTGCTTCATAACCTTCTTCCAAATAGCTTTCCTGGGTGCTGCCGGCACTTTCTCCGGTTACGGCAGTCTCCTTATTTTCTGCTGTATTGCATCCGCCTAAAGAAAACAAAAATATAAATATGACCAGCATAACCGGGACAATATACGATCTTTTCATAGCTCATTCCTCCTAATAATACTATTAATACTATTATATTAATAATGATATGAAAATTCAAAAGTTGTTGGAAAAGTATAGAGAAGCTTTGAAAAGATAATTTAATGAAAGGAAAGTCCGCTTTACCGGACTTTCCTGCGCTGATCACCTGCCTTCCAGCTGTCTCACAGGCCTGGCTTCGATATAGCCCCGGTAGCCCCAGGGTTCCAGCTGGAACCTTGGTCCGTCTTCCTCCGCCCATTCAAATCCGTATATTTTGGGATCAAAATCATTTATAACATCCCATATCTCAGATATTGCATCCTCGAATTTTTCATCATCCTCATAAGGCTGGCCCTGGAATACCATCATCCTGCAGGGAGGGAGGTCTATCATGTCAAAACCTTCGGGTATGTCTCCGGAATAGTCCTCCGGGACTTCTACCCCCTGGGCATAAGTTGATGTACCGGGTTTTTTAAGATTTTCCGGCAGCCACATGCCGATTGGCTCGTAAAGGGCATCCTTTATATTTGTAAGTATATCCCAAACATCACAGCCTACCTCTTCACAGTAACTGAAATAATGGTCAGCTTTGATACCCCTTTTGAGTATGAGTTTCCGGGCCGGGCGCTCTACTGCCTGTATGAATACAGTTCTTGCCTTATTTGCCTGTTTTTTTACTTTATTCCCTGACATCTTTTGTTCTCCTTTCTGGATTCTATGATAATAATTTTCACGGATATATCCTGGTGAAAAGAGTTCCAGAGGGGGTCTTGCTTTTTTGTAATCGCTGGGAGTCAAACCGAACTGCCTGGAAAATGCCCTGGTAAAGGACTCATGGGAGCCGAATTCGAAATCAAAGGCTACGTCTATGATCTTTCTATCTTTATCTTTTAACCTGTCCGCAGCCTGTGACAACCTCAGTTTCCTGATATAGTCAAATGGAGTCTCTCCTGTAAATTCCTTGAACATCCTGGCAGAATGCCATGGCGAATATCCTGCCCGGTCAGCCAAAGACCTCAAAGTGATCCTGTCACCGATATGCTCATCGATATATTCCTGCATTCGCTGGACTGCAAGTATTTTTTCCCGTCTTTCTATTCTTTTCACCTCCAGGTACAGGATAGCATGACTGATTACTCCGTTTCTTGACTTTCATTGCTAAAGTTTAAAGCGGTTGATATCAATTCATATCATACTGCTCTGCCCTGTCTTCTGAATTATCGGCCAGGATCAATATTTATATATTCCTGAAAGTCGAAGCAGAGTCACTATAAAGCATGGCAAACATAGAAGCATTGCATATTAATAAAGGCATACCTTATCATTCATGCTGGCTTATTTATAAAAATTATAACTATTTTTATAAATATTATAAATGCCTGCAGACATCATCATTATCCATTTAACATTTCTTATCAGGATGGATCGGGAACAATATAAATAAATACTTTCTGTGATGCTTCTTTTTTTTATATAATAAACAGGTAAACTATTGCCGGGATTTTTGAAATATGAAACAAAACAGATATATTGCAGCCCTGTCCCTGCTGGCGGCCGTATTCGCGGTATTCTCCTTTTCCGGCTGCACGGATATCCGGGAAGATATTGGCGATGGGGAAAAAATAATCATAACCACTATTGTGACTACGAAAGATCTTACTGAAAGGATCGCAGGAGACAAGGCGGAAGTAAGCTCCCTTATCCCCCCGGGTGCAAGTCCCCATTCTTTTGAACCTGCACCAAAAGACCTGGAGATGGCGGGAAGCGCCCACATGTTTGTAATGGTGGGATCCGGCCTGGAATTTGAATTGGAATGGGCTGAAAAGATCACCGGCTTGAATACCGGGATGACAGTTGTGGACTGCAGCCGGGATATCCAGCTCCTGAGTCCGGACGGTGAACACGGGGACGGACACGAAGGGCATGGAGCTGATCCTCATATCTGGCTTTCTCCTGTAAATGCCAGGGTCATCTCCCGGAACATATATGATGGTCTTATAGAGATAGACCCGGATAATGAGGAGTATTACAAACAGAACCTGTCTGGATTACTTGCGGAACTTGATGCTCTTGATAGCAGGATAAGTGAAATACTTTCCGGCATGGAAAACCGTAAGATACTTGTCTTTCATCCCGCCTGGACTTATTTTGCCAGTGAATACGGAATGGAGCAGATAGCCGTCCAGGAAGAAGGAAAAGAGCCTACTTTAAAAAGTATGGAATCCCTGATAAAGCAGGCAATGGATGAGGATATAAGGATAATATTCGCCTCTCCCGAATTTGACACTAAAAGCGCAGAGGTTATAGCATCTGAGATAGGCGGAGAGGTAGTACTTTTAAGTCCCCTGCCGGAGGATTATATATCAGATATGGAAAAGATAGCCAGAGCTTTTGAAAAAAATCCTTGACATTTGACTTCTGGCTGAATATATTTATTCCAGCTTATTTATACAGTGTTAGTAAAATATAGCAGAATAATTTATTTG
>CAZDXU010000113.1:0-1838 GCA_964509585.1 uncultured Actinomycetota bacterium
TGCCTGCTTCATAGGATCCGGGGGATTCATGTCCCTTCTGGAAGGCGCCCATGCCATGGATGAACATTTCCGCAGGGCTCCCCTGGAAGAAAACATACCGGTTGTAATGGCCCTTCTGGGAGTATGGTACAATAATTTCTTTGGTGCCGGCACCTATGCTGTCCTTCCTTATGACCAGTACCTGCACCGCTTTCCCGCCTACCTGCAGCAGCTTGATATGGAAAGCAATGGCAAATACGCGGGCAGGGACGGTAAAAAGATATCCCATAACTCCGGACCGGTACTGTGGGGCGAGCCCGGTACGAACGGACAGCATGCCTTTTACCAGCTCATACACCAGGGCACCAGGCTGGTCCCCTGCGATTTCCTGGCGGCAGCGGTATCGCATAATCCTGCAGGAGGCCACCACCGCATACTGCTTTCAAATTTCTTTGCCCAGACAGAAGCTCTTATGAACGGGAAGAGCCGGGAAGAAGTGTATGCGGAAATGAAGGACGAGGGCATGGACCATAAAGATATGGAAAGGCTGCTGCCGTTTAAGCTATTCGGGGGAAACCGGCCTACCAATTCTATACTTTACCGGAAGCTTACCCCCCGCACGCTGGGAAGCCTTATTGCCATGTACGAGCATAAGGTGTTCGTCCAGGGGCTTATCTGGAATATATTCAGCTTTGACCAGTGGGGAGTGGAGCTGGGAAAAAGCCTGGCCAGAAAGATACTTCCGGAGCTGGAAGATGATATGAAGACAGACAGCCATGACAGCTCCACCAATGGGCTTATCAACTATTACAAAGATATCAGGTAAGATTTAGTTGACCTGCCTGTAGAAGGATAAACTGAAAATCTTAATTTATATAATTATTCAAATATCTATTTACATAATATATTAATTGCACTATAGTAACTATAAACAAAGCAAAGCAATATTTTTGCAATTTTAACCAGATAAAAAAGTGAACATTCTATTAGAACAGCACTCATTGGCAAGAGCCAGGGAGCGTGGGGCAAATAAAAATGAAATTTTGGATGTGATTAAGACTGGCAGGGCAACAAGTGCCAAGTATGGCAAAATGGCTAAATATAAAATCTATGAATTTAATAAAAATTGGCTTGGCAAACATTATGATCAAAAGATGGTCAAAGTATTTTATACTTTGAAAAAAAATACTATAATTACTGTAACAGTCTATGTGTTCTATGGAAATTGGGGTAATTAAATGGATATAAACTATAATGAATCGACAGATCTTTTATATATAAGACTGGATAATAAACATCAGAAAGTTACAAATAAACAAATAACTGAAGATATTGTCCTGGATATAAATAAAGATGATAAACTTGTCGGCATTGAGATTATAAATGCTTCCAGGCGTATTGATCTGGAAAATATATTTCCTTTAAAATATAAAATTTCCAAAAAAGCAGTTTCCTAGATAGTTTTTTCAAAGGATGGGGAGGCGCCCTCGTCTTCTTTTGATCCTATCCTGTTTTTACTATGGAATCTTTACCGCCGCTTCCCCTGAAGACGCTGCATTCATTGAATATATTCAGGGCCAGTGCCGCAGTATCATATCCCGGGCCCAGATTGGCTGATGTAGCGCATGTCATTACCGTAAAGAGCGGTTTCCTTATGCCATCTTCCATAACCCCGCCCTCAGTCCAGGTCCTCTACCCTGATCACACTGCGGACATCTTCTACCACATCCAGCCGTTCTATTTCTTTTACAGAGGCATATAGGTCCTTATTTGCCACCATGTGGGTTATGAATATCAGTTTTGCCTTCCTGTCATCATCAGCCTGTTTCTGTATCATGGAGTTTATGCTGACACCATGG
>CAZDXU010000114.1:0-11181 GCA_964509585.1 uncultured Actinomycetota bacterium
CTTCATCTTTGGCATAAAACTACATCCTTCCTAACTAGGTATTCAAACTGTTCTTATATCTTCCTATACCGGAGACAGCACCATTATCATATTATAGCCTTCCAGCTTGGGCCTCAGTTCCACTACTGCCAGGTCTGCAAGTTCGGCTATTACCTTATCCAGTATATCCATGCCCAGCTGCTTGTGTACGATCTCCCGTCCCCTGAACATGACCGTGATCTTTACCTTATTGCCATGCTTGAGAAATTTCCCTATCTGCTTCATCTTGGTATTCAGGTCATTTTTATCGATCTTTGGCCTCAGTTTTATCTCTTTTACTACTATATGGGTCTGCTTTTTCTTTTTTTGCTTCTCCGATATCTCAAGCTGATACTTGTATTTGCCGAAATCCATTATCTTGCAGACGGGCGGTTTGCTGTTGGGAGAGACCTCTACCAGGTCCAGTCCCTTTTCCCGGGCTATATCCTGAGCCTGCCGTACCGGTACGATACCGACCTGGTTTCCGTCATCACCTATAAGTCTTACTTCAGGCACTCTGATATATTCATTTACCCGGATTCTCTTATCGCTGTGGATTATTCACCTCCATTTTCAATTTAAAAAAAATAGGCAGACAAATCATCTACCTATTATTTATATATAACCAGATAAGTAAACCTTTAAAAGACCACTACCTGGTGAGAAATAGATGATTTCTACTTAAAATTTTTTACTTTGCCTAACACTATTTCCAGACGAATAGGAATTATACTAACATTAGACCATTTTGTCTATACCGCTTCCCTTGACTCTTCTTCCGGGACATATTCGGATTCCCATGCCTTATCTGCTATCTTCTTGTAGCTATCAGCATAATCATCCAGGGGTCTCGCCAGGCATCCCACTATGGTCTCTGCGCCTTCATGGGTAGTATATGCGCCGGTCTCGGCGACAATATCCCTCAAAACCTGGGGGTTATCTATGATAGTACATGGCCTTAAATGGTTTTCTGTATACGGCTGCCTTTTCTTGAATGCCATAAAGAATTTGGATGTGAGGATTTCGATAAGGCTTTTTTCCTTGATATTGTCAGCTGCAAAATGCACGAAGACACAGGGCTCTACATCTCCGTTTACATTTATATGCAGGTAATTCTTGCCTCCGGCCATACAGCCGTTTACCAGCGGCCCGTCATTCCAGAAATCAGCCACGATCATATCTTTGGTCTTCCTTATATCAAGTATCTTCTGTCTCCGGTAGTCCCGCTGCTCAGGAGTAGGCATAAGCTCCATATCCGGCTCCTTGCCGATCGGTATATAATTAAAATACCATCCAATAAAGGCTCCCTTTTCCACAAACAGGTCTACAAACTCATCACTTACTACCATCTCATTATTATGCCTGGTAGCTGTTACCGAGAAACCGAAGAGGACCCCATTATCATGCAGCGCGTCCATGGCATTCATTATATTCTTCCAGGAGCCTTTGCCTCTTCTTGCTTCTGTCTCTTCCTTGAATCCCTCAACACTTATGCAGGGTATGGCATTGCCCAGCTGGGCCAGTTTTTTGGCCGCACTATCATCTATCAGCTGGCCATTGGTGTATATCTGGAAGAAAGAATCGTTATGTCTTTCCAGGAAATCATAAAGGTGGTCCCAGCAGAAAGGTTCTCCGCCGGTTATCACAAAGAAATATATGCCTATATCATTAGCTTCCTTTATAACCCTGTTGCATACATCATAAGGCAGGTCTTTCTTCTTGGAATACTGCCATGCATAGCATCCAAAACACTTAAGATTGCATTTCATGGTAGGAGAGATCACCAGAAGGTTGGGGGGGTTGAAGCCGTATTTCCTGGCAAATGCCATTCTCCTGGGCTGTCCCTGCACCATGGCATTGTTTATAAGGTTCATAACTACTTTTTCCCTGACTTTTGGAGCCATATTTGATGCAGTTTTTTTCAGGTTCACCAGCAGGTTCTCCAGGAAATCCCTTTCTTCCTGCTTTTTCATCCTGTACACCCTTCCCTTTACCAGTGAAAGCCATCTTTCATCAGATATTTTGGGCAGGACCTTTAGAGCTCCTTTGATAGCTGATTTAGTGGTATACAGCTTTACTCTTTCTCTCAGTGTCATATTTTGCCCCTTTATAGAGTAATAAATCTTTATAGCAAAAGTACAATATCATCAATGAACCCAAATAAGAATACAATAAATTATAGGAATTATTTGCCAAAAAATAAAGCGGAAAAAATTAATAGTCAATGATCCTGCTTTTGACTGCTTCGGTAAATATCTCCAAAAATTCAGTAAGTCCCACCTGTCTCATGTCTCCGCCTGATTTCTTCCTGACGGTAATAGAGCCGGTCTCCTCTTCTTTCCCGCCGATGACTATCATATAAGGGATCTTCTGCATCTCGGCCTGCCTGATCTTCTTATTAAGTGATTCCACCCTGTTGTCCATTGATGCCCTGCAGCCGCTTTTTACCAGCTCTTCCAGGACTTTATTGGCATAGTCCAGGTGCTTATCCGATATGGGAAGTATCACTGCCTGTTCCGGCGCCAGCCAGGGAGGCAGGCTTCCCCCATATTGCTCCAGCAGTATCCCCATAAACCTTTCAACGCTTCCCAGCACTACCCGGTGTATCATAACCGGCCTGTGCCTTTCATTGTCTTGACCAGCATACTGTATATCAAACTTATCCGGCATGGCAAAGTCAAGCTGGATAGTGGCACACTGCCAGGTCCTGTCCAGGCAGTCCCTTATATGGAAATCTATCTTGGGGCCATAGAATGCCCCGTCGCCTTCATTTATGCTATAATCCAGGCCTTTTTTTTTGATCATCTCCTTTAGTATTCCCTCGGCCTTGTCCCACATCTCTACCGATCCTATGCTTTTTGCCGGCCTGGTGGAAAGCTCTACAAAATAATCGTCAAAACCAAAAACGCGGTACATCCTGCCTACCAGGTCTATGACCCCGCCAATCTCCCGGTCAAGCTGTTCTTCGGTGCAGAATATATGGGCATCATCCTGGGTAAAGTTTCTTACCCGGAAAAGCCCGTGAAGTACTCCTGATTTTTCATGCCTATGGACCAGCCCCAGCTCTGCATATCTTAAGGGCAGTTCCCGGTAGGAATGCTGGCTGTTTTTATATATTATGATATTGCCGGGGCAATTCATGGGCTTTACGGCATAATCATTTTTATCTATTTCAACAAAATACATGTTTTCCTTGTAATTATCCCAGTGTCCGGAAGTCTTCCACAGGTCATTGGACAGTATTATTGGAGTACTTACTTCCAGGTAACCTTCCCTGACGTGCTCCTCCCGCCAGTAATCAAGTATTATATTCCTGATTATCATGCCTCTGGGGTGGAAAAAAGGAAAACCGGGAGCTTCGTCATGAAAGCTGAAAAGGTCGAGTTCCCTGCCTATCTTCCTGTGGTCGCTCTGTTTTGCCCTTTCCAGCCGGTCCAGGTATTGTTCGAGATCTTCCCTGCTGTAGAAGGAAGTGCCGTATATGCGGATAAGCATCTCATTATCCTCATCGCCCCGCCAGTAGGCTCCGGCTATACTTAAAAGCTTGAAATCTCCTATCCATCCCGAAGAAGGGATATGGGGGCCCCGGCACAGGTCTGTAAAATCACCAGACCGGTAGATGCCTACCATGTCGTCAGGGATATCTTTGATAAGTTCCAGCTTATAGGGATTCCCGGCAAATAATTCTGCCGCCTCTTCCTTTGAGACCATTTCCCTCTTGAATGCATGGTTTGCCCCTATGAGCTTTTTCATCTGTTTCTGGATACGGGGAAGGTCTTCCGGCGACAGGCTGCCGTCTATCTCAAAATCATAATAAAAACCGTTTTTTATTGAAGGACCTATGGCGAACCTGGCTCCGGGATAGATCTTTTTTATTGCGGCCGCCATTATATGGGCAGTGCTGTGGTTCAGTATATCCAGTGTCTTTTCATCATCTCCCGGATATAGAAGTTTTACCGAGATGTCAGAATCCGGACTGGCTGCCATATCAATGATAGTTTCCGTGATATCGCTGTTTTTTTTATCTGTTATCTCTGCCGCAACAGCTTTTTTTGCAAGTTCTCTGTCAAGCTTCCCTGCGGCCTCTTTTATGGAAGCCCCTTTCTCTACTTCTGCCTGTCCCAGGTCTTGAAAGGTTATCCTGATCATTTCCCTGTCTTTAAAAAGTATTTCAATAACATCTAAAAAAAAATGGAGCGGAAGACGGGACTCGGACCCGCGACCCCCACCTTGGCAAGGTGATGCTCTACCAACTGAGCTACTTCCGCCCAAAATACATTTGGCTAGCTTAACTATTTTTGCAAAACAAATATTAACTACTTATTATTTAAAAGTCAATCAGCTGGCCAGCCGTCCTACTGGTTTTTTATTTCCTCAAACATCTGTGCTGTCTCATCCTCATAGTGGACCACGGCGCTGGCTTTTCCAATCATCTTGCTGTAAGAAGGCACACCCCTTATCTCTATTTCCGGGGTACCGATATTTCCCAGGACCGGCAGTATCCTCATAAGGTCGATGAAACCTATATCGGTCCAGGTATACCTTAGAAGGAAATCTGCAAATGCCGGCAGTGCCAGTATCTTATCCAGCGTGGTCTTCTGTTCATACAGGGCCTTTATGACCTTTGCTGCTTCCCTTTCCCGGGCCCAGGCTCCCCCCTGGGTGGAACCGTCCCCGCTCCGGTATCGGTTCCGGCATAATGCAAGTGCCTGTTCCCCGTTAAGATGGTGCACGCCCCTGCTTAGATAACAGCCTGAAAAACCGTCTGCCATATCTTCACCAACCTCGATAGTGACTCCGCCCAGGTGATCTATCAGGGGTATGAAGCCGTCAAAGTCGGTTATTATATAATTATCTATGTCCAGGCCAGAAAAATCTTCAAAAGTCTCAATGGCCAGTTCAGGGCCTCCAATGGCATAGGCTCCGTTTATCTTTCCGTCATTATGTCCGGGCATAGGTACCCACAGGTCCCTGGGTATGGTCACTATGGTGGCCCCGTATGTCTCCAGGTTTATATGGAGTATCATATTTATATCGGACCTGGCGCTTTGCCTTCCCCATTCTCTTCCCAGTCCGCTGTCGACACCCAGTATAAGTATGTTCATGGAACCGGATCCACTGGCGGCCATATCACCGTTTATGCCCCCGCCGATCTCAAAATCCTTGAGGAATCCCGTAAATGTCTTAATGGCGGCATCTTTTTCCATACCGCTCGCCATATATTTTATTATGTATATATGACCACTATCGGCAGCATATGTGATAAGGTCCATCTCTCCGGGTGTCCCGGCATCACCGCCTGCCAGTCCGCTTTCATAGCTGTATCCTGTTATATCGACCGCTCCGTTTCCGGTGTCTGCCGTAAGATCTTCTACCATCTCATATGATCCTGCCTCTGCAGTATCTTTATATGCCTCTATGAGTCCCCGGGGACCATCTTCGGGAGATTGCTCTACTTTTATCATTATATATTCTGATGCCGGGCTGCTGCTTCCTGACAGCATCTCAGCATTGGAGAGCATAAGGGTCTTCCCCGATTCTTCCTCCCTTATTATCCATCCGTCAGGACACCTTAAAGTATAGCCGGTAAAATCAGCGGAACTGCTGGTATAGTATTCTTCAAAGACTTCGGGCTCAGGTTCAATTTCCTCCTCAGGTTCCGGTTCAGCCTTTGCCGCATCTTCGCTGCCGGCTGCAGCTATTTCTTCCTCCGCATCCAAGGACATCTCTTCTTCTGCTGTCTTGTCCTGACCCCGGTCTTTAACTGCAAAAAATATACTTACGGCTATCGCGCCTGCAACTATAAGTATAAGCAGGTATAAAAGGTATTTTTTCAATCTCATATTCCTCCTGCAGAGTAGTCTTTTTATCAAGCTGCTTAGTACATTTTAGACAAAATTCTTTTTTTATCAATTATTATCTTATATAATTACCCCTGGTTTCCGGGGATATCCTCTCCGGATGAGCGGTCATTTTTTTATGGGAGGGCTTAATGGATGATTTTAGATCTTTTGACACTCCGGCGCAGGACATCGGTTACTTTATATTCATGGACCCAGGCGAGAAGACAGTCATCTGCGCCAGGGGCATCCTTGACCAGACCATAGCCGGCCACCTGGTCCTGACCACCAAGAAACTATTTTTCTTTTTCTGGTCAAATATAAACCGGGATAAAAAATTTATCGCCACCTACCCCTATCTGTTATCTGCTGAAATAAAAAGCGGCATATTATTCTCTACCATCACTGTCAGCAGCAGAAAAGAGACATTTGCCATAAGCAGGATACGGAGATCCAGGGCTGCAGATTTTATGAAAAAGCTGGGCCCGATCATAGCCGATAAAAAATAACAGGCTCACCCGGGAAGGTTCTCCGCCAGTTCTATGTCCCTATCCAGCAGCCTTATCCATATCACCTGCCGTCCGAATTTTTCGGCCTGGCTTTTAGTCTCAAAATATATATCGATCCTGTTTCCACTGATCTTGCCCCCGGTATCTTCTGCAGTGAATACCCCGATATCCTTTATCTCCACTTTTGTGCCCAGCGGTATCACATCAGTGTCTACGGCTATCATTCCCCTTTTTATCTCTTTGCCTGTGGCCGTGATATTATTTGTCCCCTGCTCCGGGTCATTGGCGCTGTATCCTGTGGCTATAAAATAGAACCATTCGGTTTCTTCCTCTACCTCATGGACTTTTGTTATATATACCGGTTCCTTTTCTACCACTGTCTCGGTCCTTACAAAGAACTGGCTCATGCCTCCGCTTTCTGTCAGTACCATCACGGCAGCAATAAACACCAGTATCCCTATGAGGCACCAGAACAGTATATGTACCGCTATATTATATCTTCCTGTCATAAATCTCTTTCTTTCATTAACAAATGTGAGAATTTATTTAATACTTTCTTAAATAAATACCCGCCAAAACTAAAGATTATACAGACTTGAGCCCAGAAATCAAATAAAAAACACAGAAAGACCCGGTCATGTCCGGAGATCCGCAGAAGCATTCCGGGACAGGACCCCTGCTTGCGGAAAGGGCCTGGCTTTCCTGTTATATACAAAAAGAAGACCTTTAAGGGACCGCCGATTTTTATAATAATAGCTTTTTTACTGCTGATTTTACTATACATCTGTATAGTAATAATATATAATAATATCTGCTGTCAGGCTATGCCTGAAAGGAGATCTAAAGATGACAGGACTTACAAAAAGACAATCTGCAGTCCTTAAAAAAATATATGATTATATAACAGAAAACGGCTACTCCCCTTCCATAAGGGATCTTGCCTGGCTCCTGGATATCAGTTCTCCCCGGGGGGTCTCCGACCATCTGGACTCACTGGAAAGAAAAGGGTATATAGAGAGAAAGTCCTTGGCCCGATCCATAAGACTCACGGGAAAGTCCCTGTCCTTTCTTGGCCGCAGAGATAAGGGGTCGGCAGTATATCTTCCCCTGCTGGGCAATATTGCCGCGGGAAGGCCCGTCCTTGCTGAGGAAAATATAGAAGACTGCATCCCGTTTCCCTCCGCCATGATCAGGGGCCCTGTCCATTTCGCCCTCAGGGTAAAGGGAGACAGCATGACAGGAGACCATATGCTGGATGGTGACATAATAGCCGTAAGGTCTCAGTCCGGCGCTGAAAATGGAGATATAGTGGTAGCCCTTATAGGGGAAGAGGCTGTAGTAAAGAGATTCCACAGAAGCGGGAATATGGTTCAGCTCAGGTCTTCCAATCCTGCTTATGCGCCCATAACAGCCGGAAAAGACCTCCGGATACAGGGCCGGGTGGTAGCCGTGCAGAGAATAGTGGACTGACTTCCCGCCCGGACCGGATAATATGGAAAGGATACAATTGCCCTCTTTTACACATCTTCATGTACACAGCCATTACAGCCTGCTGGAATCGTCCCTGACTGTAGAGGACCTGGTAAAAACTGCAAAACTGCACCATATGGAGGCAGTGGCGCTTACTGATAAATATATGATGAGCGGTGCTGTTGAATTCTATAATGCTGCACTGTCTGCCGGTATAAAACCCATAATAGGCTGCGAGATCTGCCTGTCAGACGATGACGGTATCTTCCATTTGGTCCTTCTGGCAAAGGACCGCACTGGTTACGGCAACCTGTGCCGGCTTGTAAGCAGCTCCCATCTTGAAGGAGGCGGTCGATTTCCTTCTGTAGACATGGACTGCCTGAGGCAGGCCGGTACCGGCCTTATAGGTCTAAGCGGATGCATGAACGGGAAAATACCCCGCCTGCTGCAAAAGGGCTTAAGCAAAAAAGCCCTGGAAACAGCCGGTGAATACAGCCGGATATTTAAAGGTGATTTCTATATAGAACTCCAGAGATTTCCCCATCCGGCAGACGGAGACAGCCTTTCCGAAGTCCTGGCCGGCTTTGCTGCTGCTGCCGGCATCCCAGTGGCGGCCGCCAATAATGTCCATTATGCGGTACGGGAACATTACGGGATATACAGGCAGCTTTTCAGGCTCAAGACCATGAGCCTAAAAAAAGACCCTCTTGCCAGGCTTCTTCCCGGCAGTGAGAATTACCTGAAGACAGCGCAAGAGATGTGCAGCCTTTTCAGGGATATCCCGGAGGCTGTTTCCAATACCTCGGTCATCAGGGACAGTTGCTGTCTTGAGCTGGAAACCGGGCGTACCTGCCTACCTGTCTTCAGGGTAGATGATAGCGATTCTGAAGCCGGCTGCCTGAGAAGATCATGCCTTGAGGGCCTTGAGTGGAGGCTGGGGGATCATCCTCCCCCCGCATATGCTTCCCGTCTTGAAAAGGAGCTTTCCATCATTGAAAAGACAGGTTTCAGCGGTTATTTCCTCATCATAGCAGATATGGTAAGGTTTGCCAGGAAAAACAAGATTCCCACCTGCGGCAAGGGTTCGGCGGCCGGAAGCCTGGTCTCCTACATCCTGGGGATATCGGATGTCGACCCCATAAAGCTTGACCTCTACTTTGAAAGATTCTTGAATCCGGAAAGGAGACAGCCGCCCGATATAGATATCGACATCTGCAGCAGGAGAAGGAATGAGGTCCTGGAATACCTTTTATCAAAATACGGGAGCCGGAATGTCTCCAGGGTATGTTCTTTCTCCACCCTGAGGCCCAGGGCAGCCATAAGGGAGATCGGAAGGATAATGGGCCTGGGAAAGGATGATGTGGACAGCATGGTCAGGGATTCAGTTCCCGGCAGGCTGCTTCCCCGCCGCAGGTCCCACCGGGAAAAAGGTGTTTTCCTTAAAGGGTACTCCGCCGGCGATCCCCTGGCAGGAAGAGTTTTTTCCTTTGCCGGCAGGATAGAAAACTTTGTCAGGCATATTTCCATGCATCCTTCGGCTTTCATAATATCCTGCACCGACCTTTCCCTTACGGCGCCCCTTATGCTTTCCCATACGGGAGAGATCATGACCCAGTATGATATGGACAGTATAGAGGAACTGGGCCTTGTGAAGACAGACCTTATAGGATCTGTAAGTCTCAGCCTTATAAGCGATGCTGCCCGAAGCCTCAGGGAGAAAAGGTCTATAGAACTGGATATGTCTTCCATCCCCTTTGATGACAGAAAAGTATACGATATCATAATGCGGGGGGATACCCTGGGTGTTTTCCAGCTTGAAAGCTCCGGCATTAGGTCCCTGGCAAAAAAGCTTAAAGCCTCCAGCCTGGACGACATAACCCTCCTCATATCCCTGTACCGGCCCGGACCCCAGCAGTCGGGAATGGTGAAGGACTTCATAGAAAGGAAAGCAGGCAGGGAAAAGACCTGTTTTCTCCACAGGGACCTGGAGCCTATACTTAAGGATACATACGGGGTAATACTGTATCAGGAACAGGTCATGAGGATAGCCCTCAAAATAGCCGGCTATTCCCTCAGCCAGGCAGATGTGCTCAGGAAAGCCATTACCAGGCTTTCCCGGGAAGAGATGAAGAAGCAGAGGTCAAGGTTTATAAAGGGTTCGCTGGAAAGGGGCTATCCCGGCAGCATAGCTGAAAATATATTTGACCTCATATCAAAATTTGCCAGTTATGGATTTGTAAAGGCTCATGCTGCCGCCTACAGTATTATCTCCTACAGGCTTGCCTACATCAAGGCATATTATCCGGCCGAGCTTATCTGCGCCATCCTTTCCAGCAATTCGGGTTATTACGGCAGGGCCCGGTATATTGAGGAAGCCCGCAGGCTGGGACTGGCCCTGAAGCTGCCTGATATAAACAAAAGCGGGCTCTCGTTTGCCGCAGAAGACCAGGGAAGATCCATAAGGATACCCCTTGCCTCCATAAGGGACCTGGGCCTGTCGGGAGCAGGATCAATAATAAGGGAAAGGGACAGAAACGGTCCCTTCAGGGATTTTATTGATTTTTATTCACGCATCCGGAAGAACTGCCGCATAAATAAGAATGCGGTTGAAAACATAATACGTTCAGGGGGCTTTGACTATACCGGTTCATCAAGAAACAGCCTGCTCGGGACTTACCACTATTTGCGGACTCTCAGGTACTTCCCCGGGGATATTTCCCACCCGTCCTTAAACCCATTGTTTAAGCTTTCTCCTGGTGGCGGACCCGGGCGGGAGAAGATCCTCCAGGACGAGGCCCGGATATTCGGCTTCTGTGTAAGCGCTTCCCCCCTGGAGTACTTCAGCCAGGAACTGGAGAGTTATCATCCTGCAGGCAGTGCATCGTTCGGAGATGCACTGTCCGGGAAAAGACAGGATCACGCGGCTATCTGCTGCGCCGGCATAATATTGAACCGCAGGGTGGAAAAGACAAAAGATGGAAGCAGCATGCTTTTTTGCACCATCGAGGACGGGGACGGGATATTTGAAGCCGTGTTTTTCCCTGCTTCTTACCGTAAATATATGAAGGCCCTGTCCCGAAGCCGGGCAGTCATCATAAAGGGCAGCCTGAAATACAGGGACGGAGACATCACTTTAATAGGCAAGGAGGCAATCGACCTGTTGTCGCTTAAGAAAATGAACCTGTCTTACAGGAAAGAATCACTAAAAAGGGATATACTTATGGAATCCGTACCAATATGGAAAGAACAAGGAAAATAATACATGTAGACATGGATGCCTTCTTTGCCCAGATAGAGCAAAGGGATAATCCTGAATACAAGAACAGGCCCCTTATAGTGGGAGG
>CAZDXU010000115.1:0-8369 GCA_964509585.1 uncultured Actinomycetota bacterium
CAGGATGGAAAAAGATATAAAGAAACAGCTTGAAATGATAAATATGGGGACCGAGGATATCCTGGTAAGGGATGAGCTTGAAGATATTATAGAAGGATCTATAAAGGATAAGAATCCATTAAAGGTCAAACTGGGGCTGGACCCCACTGCCCCTGATATCCACCTGGGACATACAGTTGTGCTTAACAAGCTGAGGACTTTCCAGGACCTGGGGCATAAGGCAATTCTTATAATCGGCGATTACACAGCCAGGATCGGGGATCCTTCCGGACGGTCGGCCCTGAGGCCAAAACTTTCTCCTGATATAATAGACAGGAATGCAGAGACTTACATGAAACAGGCATTCAAGATACTGGATCCTGACAGGACAGAGCTTGTAAGAAATTCGCAGTGGCTGAAGCCGCTTAATTTTGAAGATATACTGGGCCTGACCTCCAGGTTTACCGTGGCCCGCATGCTGGAAAGGGATGATTTCAAAAAAAGATTTAAAGGCAATGTGTCCATTGCCATAATGGAATTCCTTTATCCCATAATGCAGGCTTATGATTCTGTGGCCATAGAGGCTGATATAGAGCTTGGAGGCACGGACCAGAGGTTCAACCTTCTAATGGGAAGGGAGCTCCAGAAGGACATGGGGCAGAGACCGCAGATCGCCATCACCATGCCAATACTTGTGGGCACTGACGGCAGGGAGAAGATGAGTAAAAGCCTTGACAATTATATAGGCGTTGATGAAAGCCCTTCTGAGACATTCGGCAAAATAATGTCTATCCCCGATGAAGCGATGCTTGATTATTTCAGGCTGCTTACCAGGCTGGATGCCAGAGAGATAGAAAACATTGGAAGGGATATGGAAAGAGGCAGCCTTAATCCTTCCCTGGCCAAAAGGCGGCTGGCCAGTATAATAATAGGATATCTTCACGGTGCTGGCGAGGCGGAAAAGGCAGAGAAGGAATTTGACCAGGTCTTCAAGGCCAAACAAGTCCCTGAGGATATAGAGGAGTCTGTCATAAATAGCAGGGCATATGAGAATAACAGGATATGGGCAGTAAGGATACTTACCGATTCAGGCCTGGCTGCTTCCAATGGCGAAGCCAGGAGACTTATAAACCAGGGTGCAGTAAAGATAGATGGCGAAAAAATAGAAGATGACAGCCTTGAGCTGGAAATAAAAGGCCTTCACGGCAAGATAATCCAGAAGGGCAAAAGGCACTTCAGGAGAATAATAGTAGAATAGGATCCCGCCGGACAGCTGCCCGCCGGCATGATATAATATTTTTATGGTCAAACCAAGGAAAAAAAGGAATGTGCTGTATCCGCCATGGATGCATGCTTTCGGGCCTCATGGGCATAATGTGCGCCAGGACATCCAGGATGTCATCCTTACCATAGATGAGTATGAGTCGATAAGGCTGGCTGACCACGAGAACCTTAAACAGGAGGCAGCCGCTGCCAGGATGAATATTTCCAGGCCTACATTTACCAGGCTGGTCGACAGCGCCAGAAAAAAAATAGCCGATGCCATGGTAAACGGAAAGATCATAAGGATAGAAGGCGGCAGTTATATATTCCTCAAAAACCGGATGCGGTGCATATCCTGCGGCAATATATGGGATGTGGACAGGGATAGCAGGGGTACTGAAGATTGTCCGGTATGCGGCGGAGACCAGGTAGAGAATACCGGCAGGAGATTTGGAATGGGAAGAGGTTTCGGCGGAGGCCGGGGCAGGAGGCAGGGAAGACCCCTCAGGTAAGCGATCCACCCATGGCCGGTTTGCTTGACATAGCTGTATTATTCAATATAATAATATTAGAATATTATTATATGAAGAGGAAGGAATAGGAAGATGCCTATATATAACTATAAATGCAGTGAATGCAGCAAGGATTTTGAAGTACTGGCAAGGCATAAGGATGAAGGCGTAGAATGTATATCCTGCGGAAGCAGTAATATAAAAAGAGTTTATTCGTCATTTGATTTCAGTCTAAAGAAAACTCCTGCAGCTTCATGCCAGTCCGGCACCTGCAGGGGAGGCACATGCGGTCTGCAATAAAAAGTATTGATAAAAAAGAGCCGGTCCCGGAGACAGTTTTTTTATAATTTTTTATGGGTATATACTCATAATGTGTTATAATACATTATTATGCCTGTAATAAAAAACAAGATCACGATAACAGTAATAATGGACAATTATGTCCAGTCTGCCGGGCTGGCAGCAGAGCATGGCTGGTCGATTCTTATAGAGTCGGGAGAAGACAGGATACTTTTTGATACCGGTGCCGGTAAAAGTATATTAAATAATCTGAAGCAGCTCGGATATACTGCCAGTATGATAAACAAGATATTTATAAGCCACGGCCATTATGACCACACGGGAGGCCTGTATCATATCTTAAGACATTCAGGCAGGCAGATAGAATTATTCTCCCACCCTGATATTTTCCATAAAAAGTATAAACTGGCCCCAAGGATGAAAAAGATCTATATAGGCATACCTTTTGAGATGGATGATTATTCCGGGCAGGGAGCTGTATTCAGGACAGCCGCTACCCCGCTGGAAATATCCTCCGGGATCTATTCTACAGGAGAGATCGCACAGGAAGCACCTTTTGAGAGCCCCGATAAAAATTTTGTCAAAAAGAGTGGCGGTTTTTACAAATTTGATGACTTAAGGGATGATACGGGAGTAATAATAGAGATGCAAAAAGGCCTGATACTTATAACCGGATGCGCCCACAGGGGACTTATAAATACCATAAAACAGGCGCAGAAAGTCTCGGGAAAACAGCATTTCCTGGCAGTAATAGGCGGATTTCACCTGGCAAATAAAAATAAGGCATATATTGACAAAACTATAACAGAATTGAAAAATATAAGCCTGGATATGATCATGCCGGCACACTGCAGCGGTGCAGAAGGTTTCTGCGCCCTGAAACAGGAATTTGGCCGCAGCTGTGAATTTGGTTATGCAGGCAGGCAGATGGTATTTGAAGATTGTTAATGAAAGAAAGGAGTAAAATGAAAGCAGCCATACCAACGGATAACAATTCAATAGCATCCCATTTTGGAAGGTGTCCCAGGTTTACTGTAGTGGAGATAGAGGATGGGAAAGTAATAGACAGAAAAGAAATTGACAGCCCCGGCCACAGTCCCGGTCTTCTGCCTGATCATTTCAGCAGCCTGGGAATAGATACAGTGCTGGCTGGAGGAATGGGTATGAGGGCACAGGAACTTTTCGGCCAGAAGAATATAAAGGTCATACTGGGAATAAATGGGCCTATTGATGATATAATTGATGGTATTATAAATGACCGGTTAATAGAAGGCGACAGTACCTGCAGTCCAGGATCAGGCAAGGGATATGGGCTGGAAAAACCTGAGTGCGACCATAAGCCCTGACAGGAGAAAGGATATTTATGAGTGCCAGACCAGTTATAGACAAGATAATAAATACAGTCCCTCTTTATGTATATTACAAGCCGCATGGCATTCCGCTGGATAAACTTGAGGAGGAGACCCTTAATCTGGAAGAGATAGAGGCACTCAACCTTAAGGACAGCCAGGATCTTGACCAGAAGACAGCTGCTGAAAAAATGGGGATCTCAAGGTCTACCTTCCAGCGTCTGTTGAAATCTGCCAGGAAAAAAGTAATAAATTCCCTTATAGAGGGAAAAGCAATAAGGTTCGAAGGCGGAAATTATATACAGGACCAGGAGATAAAAAAGACAAAGTGCCTTAAGGGCATATATCATTTCCGGATAAGGAAAAATGATGTAAAGGGTTCAGAACAGGAATACAGGATAAGCAAGATAAGTTGTCCCGAATGCGGAAAAAGGCTTATAGATTTTGATCAATAATAGACAAGAAAGGAGAATGATATGAAACTGATAATATCTTCAACAGGAAAGGATATGGATGATTCCATTGATCCAAGATTTGGAAGGTGCTCATATTATATCGCTTATGACACGGAAAAAGATACTTATGAAGCTGTAGAGAATAAAAGCAGGAATGCTACAGGCGGTGCCGGCATACAGGCCTCACAGGCTGCAGCAGACCTGGGTGCAGACGCAGTCATAACCACCAATATGGGCCCCAATGCCTTCAGGGTACTGGAAACTGCCGGCATAAAGGTTTATTCCGGGGTAACGGGGACGGTCAGGAAAGCAGTAGAGGATTTTAAGAAAGGCTCCCTGGGTACAACAGAAAAACCCAATGTGGGAGAAAAATTCGGGATGGGCGGATCAAATTGATAATATCTGTAGCCAGTGGAAAAGGCGGTACCGGCAAGACTTCAGTGGCTGTGGGACTGGCAAAGTCATTGGGATTCTGCCAGTTCCTTGATTTTGACGTTGAAGCGCCCAATGCCAGTTTTTTCCTCAAACCTGACATAAAGAATGAGGAAAAAGTATCAATAAAACAGCCTTATTTCCTCAAGGAAACAGGAGCAGATTTCAGCCGCTGCGCCGAGTTCTGCCATTATAATGCAGTAGCATATGTAAAGACAGAAGTAGTATTTTTTCCTGAATTATGCCATGGCTGCGGCGGCTGCATACTGGTAGGACCCCAGGGAGCAGTAAGGGAAAAAGATGTCCTTGTAGGCAAGATATTTAAGGGAAAAGCAGAACCAGGGATTGATTTTTTGATGGGTGATCTCATACCGGGAAGCCTGAGGACGATATCGGTACAGGCAGGACTTGAGGCTTACATCAACCGGGATGAAACAGTCATACTTGATTGTCCTCCAGGCACTTCATGTTCCATGGTGACATCTGTAAAAAACAGTGATTTCTGCATACTTGTCACCGAACCAACGCCGTTCGGCCTCAATGACCTTGAGATATCGGTGGAAGTGCTAAAGGATCTCGGCATACCTCATGCAGTAATAATAAACAGGGATGGCATAGGGGACTCTGCAGTGCAGGAATTCTGTAATTCCAATAATATAAAGATCCTGGAGCGGATCCCTAATGATATCAAAATAGCCAGGGCCTATTCCAGGGGTATTACCATACCCGAAGTCTACGGAGAGTGGAAAGAAAGATTCCTGGCAATAATAGATAATATAGAAAAGGATGTTAATTAGATGAAGCAGATCACTATAATCAGCGGGAAGGGCGGCACAGGAAAGACCACCCTGGCATCCAGCTTTATCAGACTGGCCGGGGACCAGGTAGCCGTAGACTGCGATGTCGATGCTGCCAATCTTCATATAATGCTTTCTCCCAGGGTAAGACAGACAAGTGATTTTATCGGAGGAGAAATAGCAGTTGTCAGCCAGGACTGCATAGCCTGCGGAAGATGTGAAGAATTATGCAGGTTTGATGCCATAAAGGACTCTGCCGGGGATATCGTGATAGACCCGCTCAAGTGCGAAGGATGCGGAGTATGCCTGGAAGTCTGTCCAGCAGGCGCCATCGAGCTTCAGTCCAGCAGGCAGGGGCAGTATTTTGTATCCGATACTGATTTTTGCCCCATGGTGCATGCCAGGCTGGATCCGGGTGCAGAGAACTCAGGTCTTCTTGTAGCCAGGATAAGGAATATAGCCGAGGATATTGCAGTAAATGAAAACAAAAAGGCAATAATCATAGATGGAGCACCGGGAATAGGCTGTCCAGTAATAGCATCCCTTAATGGAGTAGATTATGCACTTATTGTCACCGAACCTACCCTTTCCGGCATCAGTGATTTCAAGAAGGCCCATGAGGTAACCAGGTTTTTCAATATCAAGGCATTGGCCTGTATAAACAAAGCTGACATAAACCGGCAAAACTGCATTATAATATCTGATTACTGCAAGACAAACGGCATCACGCTGCTGGGGGAGATACCCTATGATGAAATGGTGCCGCGTGCCCTTTCTTCGAAAAAATTCATAGTTGATATAAAGGATAGTCCTGCAGGCAAAAAAATAACCGGATTCTGGAAGTTAATAGAAGAAAGACTATATTCCTGACCGTCGATAAAGCACATATTTATATTGATATTATTTAAAATAAATAAGTGGCAGACAATAAGGGACCGGTGACCAGATGGTCGGGGATTGCTGGTTTTTTTAAATACGGATACTGACATGCATGAATATTCTATAACAGGTTCAATTATAGAGATCCTTGAAGACATTGCCAGGAAAAACAAACTGGACAGGATAAAAAAAGTAAATTTCCTGGTCAGCCCCACAGCAAGCATAGAACCCGAGTCAGTAAGATTCTACTACCGCTTCCTTGCAGCAGACAATAGAATTCTTAAGGGAGCGAAACTGGTATTTGAGAAGTCTATTATCCGGATGCAGTGTACTTCCTGCGGCAAAGAATCCGGTATTAAAGAATTCAAACCGCTGTGTCCCGCCTGCGGAAGCAGTAATGTAGTCATGAATGAGCCTGAAGAAATAATAATAATCTCGCTTGAGACGTGAGCTATTTGTCCGCATGGTTTCTTATTGACTTAAATGGAAAAAATAATATAAAATGAAAACATGATTTTTATTTGAATGGATTACTTGATTATAATTATTTACACAATTTTTAAGTGATTTTTAGCAATGGATTTAATTACAGAAAATGGTAAGGGTTTTATTCGTATTGTTTATAAAGATATAGCCAATAAAGGATTTAACAGCGGCATGAAAGGAGAGACAGTCTATACAGGCTTTTATTTAATATTTTGATTTTTACTGTAATAAACGAAGCATCCTAAATAGCTAAAAATTGTGTAATAGATTATAAGTCGGGTTTTCTCGACTTTTTTATTTATCGGGAGGATATAAAAAATGGAATTGTGGATAATAGTAATACTAATAGTCTCCGCTATCATGGCTGGTTTTTTTATTGGTTTTTTCTACAGGAAATATATTATAGACACGCGTGCAGGCTCGGCTGCGGAAAAAGCCTCGACACTTATCGAAAATGCGAAGAAAGAAGCCGGCACCATAAAGAAAGAAGCCATTCTTGAGGGCAGGGAAGAGATACAGCGGTTGAAGGCGTCTACAGAAGAAGATGTAAAAAAACAAAAATCGGAACTGAAAAAAATGGAAGACAGGCTTTTAAACAGGGAAGACCTGCTTGAAAAAAAGACCAGCAACCTGGAAAAAAAAGAAAATTCTATAAACAGCAGGATCAACGAGATAGAATCCCAGAAGAAAAAACTGGATGATGCGCTGAAGAAGGAGATACTGAAGCTTGAAGCTACAGCAGAGCTTACCCGGGATGAAGCCAGGGCCATATTATCCAGGAAGATGGAAGAAGAAGCAAAATTTGAGTCAGCCAAGCGGATAAGGGATATTGAGATAAAACTCAAGGAAGAAGCAGATGACCTGGCAAAAAAAATAATATCACAGGCTATCCAGCGGTGTGCCCTGGACCATGTAAGCGAGACAACGGTATCTGTGGTAAACCTTCCTAATGATGATATGAAGGGGAGGATAATAGGCCGGGAAGGAAGGAATATCAGGGTATTTGAAAACCTTACCGGGATAAATATAATCGTAGATGATACTCCTGAAGCAGTAATACTCTCATCATTTGATCCTGTAAGGCGCGAGATTGCCAGGGTTGCCCTGGAAAACCTCATAATGGACGGAAGGATCCATCCGGCAAGGATAGAAGAGATGTATGAAAAGGCGAGCAAGATCATAAATAATGAGATAAAGCTCGAAGGCGAACAGGCAATGTTTGATACCGGGATATCAGGACTCAACCAGGGTATAATAAAAGTCCTGGGGAGGCTTAAATACAGGACCAGCTATGGACAGAATGTACTGCTGCACTCAAAGGAAGTATCGCATATTGCAGGCATAATAGCGGCAGAACTGGGACTTAATATAAAACAGGCCAAAAGGGCGGGACTGCTTCACGATGTGGGTAAAGCACTTACCCATGATATTGACGGTTCACATGCCGTGATAGGTGCGGAACTTGCCAGGAGGCTGCATGAAGATGAAGAAATATGCCATGCCATAGAGGCGCATCATAATGAGGTACCAGTCAAATCGATACTGGATGTCATAATACAGTCAGCAGACCAGATATCCGGGGGCAGGCCGGGAGCAAGGAGAGAGACCCTGGAAAACTATGTCAAACGTCTGGAAACCCTGGAAAAGATTGCCACTGAGTTTAACGGTATAGAAAAGGCATATGCAATACAGGCCGGCAGGGAGATCCGGGTAATGGTCAGACCGGAAGACATAGATGAGAATATGGCAATGGTGCTTGCCCGGGACATAGCAAATAAGATCGAGGAAGAGATGGAATATCCCGGGCAGATAAGAGTGACTGTCATCAGGGAGAGCCGGGCAGTGGAGTATGCAAAATAATACTGATCTAAATAAATTTTTAGAGCAGCTGAATATAAATGATGTGCTCAGTGTCGA